>JAQYVS010000420.1 GCA_030145365.1 Desulfofustis sp.
CCCCAGCAAATCTATGAATTAATCAAGCCGGCGTCCCTAACTCCTGTTGCGCCTGAGGGAGAAAGCGATGATCCTTCTGCTTTTCTCCAAGCCCCAAAATCAGGACTTGGTAAAAAGACCATAAACGATATCTGCAGTGAATATAACCTCGATGTCACTATGATAGTAAAAGGGCTTGAAGAACAAGGCATAAAAGCTGAGCCAGACGAGAAGTTAAAAGACATTGCCACAGCTCATGACACTGGCCCGATGCAAATTTATGAGGCGATGGTAGAGATTGTTTCAAAGAGCTCGGGAAAATAGCATTGTATAAACATATTACAAAAGAGGAACCGTTATGTATCGTATTGCGAAGCTACTCACTTTATGTTCCGTATTCTTAATCGTCTGTTTGCCAAATTTCAGTATCGCTGCAAACTATCAATCGATGACTACTCAAGAGCTCAGTGCACTGAGAGGAACCATGTCTAACGCTACTCAGGCGGATCGTGATGCTTTTCGTACTGAATGGCTGCAACGTGTCGAAAAGATGTCTCCGGAAGAAAAGGAAGTATTATTAATTTCGGGTCCAGGCAGAGGAACAGGCAGTCGCAGTGGATCCGGTCTTGGTGACGGCAGCGGCAGAGGGCAAGGCGGTGGTCAGGGAAGCGGGAATGGTAACGGCCCTGGTAATGAAAATGGCAATGGCAATGGTAACGGTAACGGTAACGGGAAATAAGGCCACTATGGTATCATAGCTCTCAGGGAGAACAGATCGGATTCCCGACATGTGTGCGACCTAAGCTTTAGATAATACTTTTACAACAGGGAGTTTACATGGGTCTCTTCGCATCAACCCGCCGGGTCAACGGATGTATAGCAGGATTCTTGAGCATCTTTGGCATCCTGCTATTTGGTTCGACTTGTTTTGCAGAGTACAGTTCTTTGTTCAGCACATCCGATACCTGTTCCTTCTGTCACAGCTCAGGTTCTTCTGCTCTGATAGATAGTGGCGGAAATGAACTCTCAATTTCAGGAGATTGGGGTTCTACAATGATGGGAAACGCCTTTAGGGATCCGCTGTTTCGGGCCAAACTTGAGTCTGAGGTTAAAAGAAATCCCAAACTGGCTCGAGCAATTGAGGATAAATGTACAACCTGCCATGCTCCCATGGCCAGAACACAGGCAGTTTGGGATGGTGCTCAACACTATTCGCTGTCCGAGGCCGAGGGTTCCGAGCTTGCCTGGGATAGTGTGAGTTGCACTGTTTGTCACCAGATTCAGGATACGAACCTGGGACAAAAAGAGAGTTTTTCAGGAAGCTACTCCATTAGAGATGATCGAAAAATATTTGGCCCGTACAAAAACGTTTTTGCTAATCCAATGCTCAATCATGTTAACTACCTACCGCTCCATGGACAACAGGTAGACAAACCGCAACTCTGTGCAACATGTCATACGCTCTTTACTCCTTATGTCGATAAAGATGGGAACATCGCAGGGGAATTTCCTGAACAAACCCCCTACCTAGAGTGGCTCAACAGCGACTATTCCTCGCCGGATAATTACCAGTCTTGCCAGGAGTGTCATATGCCAAGAATAGATGAACCAATCAAAATCACCAATCGTCCTCCATGGTACAACGAAAAACAGTCACCATTTTGGATGCATCATTTCACCGGTGGAAATACCTTTGTTCTCGAGATGCTGATGGCAAACCGACAGAATCTTGGAGTTGTTGCCACAGAAAATCAATTCAAGAAAACAATTGAGAGATCTGAAGAAAGGCTTACCAATGACTCAGCTGAAATTTCCATAGATCACACCGAACTGGACAACAATCGCTTAAAAGTCGTTGTAAAAGTCATTAATAAAACGGGACACAAATTCCCCACTGGATTTCCATCACGAAGAGTATGGATTCGTCTGCACGTCCAGGATGATCAGGAACAAGTTCTCTTTGATTCGGGAAATTGGACACCACAGGGCAATATCGTCGGTTTAGATGAGAATTATGAACGACATTACGACACGATCAATTCGCCTGAACAAGTACAAATTTATCAGGCGGTTATGGGCGACGTGGAGGGAGTATTAACCCACACCCTGCTGGAAGCTGCAATGTATCTGAAAGATAATCGTCTTGTTCCCAAAGGATTTGTGAAGTCGGGGTCTATGACGGAACATACGCTCATGACCGGGAAGGTAGTCGATGATACAAATTTCAATATGGAAGACGGTCAGGAAGGCTCAGGGGCTGACTATATCACCTATGATATACCCATAAATAGTGGGAGACATCCGCTAACGTTACAGGCGCAACTGATGTACCAGACGAGCACACCCCGCTTTATCGAAAATCTGCTGGTAGATGATACGCCGGCAGTTTCCCGTTTGCAGAAGATGTATGCTCAATCGGGCAATGATCCAATCGTTGTGGACTCACTCAGCCTTGCTCTGGCTGAGTAAAATCGGCTGCACAAACAAGATAAGTACAGATCAATGCCACCGGTTCCTGCTTCCGTAATATTGGGTCTTCAGCTCTATCCTTGTTGTATATGTATTAAGATTATGTCTCTGGAAGCCAGTCCACATTCATTCTGCGGACCACATTGATGCCGCCGGCCAGCACCTTGTTATTGGTATAGCCGTTATGGTCGAGAAATCGCTGAACTTCATAGGAACGTGACCCTGCGTTGCAGATGATAATCATCGTTTTTTCGGTCGGCAGTTCCTTATATCGTTTACGAACCTCATCATAAGGCATCGAGATCCAATGTTTTTCGCCGAACTTTTCAATAAATGGTTCGGCCTGTTTAGGATGCCTTACATCAACCATAATCCAATCCGGTTCTTTCTCCGGTGCATCCATAAAATCGAAATATTCGCGCATATCGATTTTTCGCATACGGTTGTCGCAGAGATTATCAGCCACATAGGCTGCCGCATTGATCGAGTCGATTGCAGCAGAAAACGGTGGTGAATAGGCCATTTCAATATTGTTGAAATCCTCGATAACTGCACCTTCACATAACAGCGGCGCTGCCCCGTTAATTCTGGCCAGTACACCGTCTCCCATCGGACCAATCCCCTGGAGTCCCAAAACTCTTCTGGTCCTGCGATCAAAGACCAATGTAAAACAGGAAATGGCCTGAGTCGGGTAAAAATGGGCTCGATCGATGGGAGAGGTCAGCGAAATATCAGCATCATATCCCGCCTGTTTAGCTGCATTGAGCGTCAACCCTGCCGAGCCGATACTCATGTCGAAACCTTTCATAATAAAACTGCCTACTCCCCCTTTAAACGTTGAGGGGATACCAGCGATATTATCACCTGCAACCCTTCCCTGTTTATTGGCCAGGGATCCCAATGGTGCAAAAAATTTGCTTCCAGACACTAAATTGGTGATTTCAATACAATCGCCTGCGGCATAGATATCGGGATCCGAGGTCTGCATGTGCTCGTTTACAACGATGGCCCCGCCAGCCGAAACATGAAGTCCCGCTTCCTTGGCTAGCTGTGACCGGGGCTTCACGCCGACGGCCATAATCACCAGATCGGCCTCAATCTGCCGATTGCTTGTACGGACTCCGCAAACCTTGCCGGAATCATCGCCGATAATTTCCGTTGCAGCTTCTCCCAGGAAAATTTCCAGCCCGTTGTCACGCAGATGTTTGGCCAGGATATCCGCCATCTCCCAATCGACCAGATTGGGAAGAAGCTGGTCTTTGAACTCTACCAGCGTCGCATCGATGCCCCAAAGGTCCTTGAATGCCTCTGCCATTTCAATGCCAATTGCGCCACCACCTATAATCACAGCTTTGCCCACCAAACCTTTGGTAATTCTTTCTTTTATGGCAATGGCCTTATGCAGGTTGCCAACGCTGAATACTCCGTCCAGATCAATTCCATCAATTTGCGGAATAATCGGTTCACTGCCGGTCGCAAGCATTAAGGTATCGTAGCTGATCTCTTCTTCTTCATTGGTTGCCACGTGTTCAGCCGTAATGGTCTTCTTTTCCCGGTCAATGGAGAGCACCCGGGTTGAGGTCATGGTCGTGACACCTTTGGCCTCCTCAAAGAAATGTTCATCTCTGAGCATATGAAAACTTGTTGAACGAAGCTCTTTCTCATCGGCGACATCACCTCCAACATAATAGGGGATTCCGCATCCCCCATAAGAGATAAGACTGTCCTGATCGATCAAAACCACCTCAATATCGGGATTCAAACGCTTAATCCTGACCGCAGCTTTGGGGCCCGCGGCAACAGCGCCGACAACAACTACTCTCTTACTCATAGCTCTACTCTGTCCTTTATTATCAATTGTTCATTTAGTGCATATGAACACTACCAAGACTCTTTTGCAAGTCCAATTAATCCCCATAAGCCTCTGTTCTGGCATACCTTTACACCCGCTTACATTATTCAAAGTTCAAGATATATTTCTTGTTATAACGGGTTCGTTTCTCAGGCTTCTGCGCAGGATAACCGAGAGCTATCCCTGCCACAGGTATGATATTGCCGGGTAGCTTGAAATATTGTTGAAGCGGCTTTATCCGTTCCGTACGCGGATGAATCCCGATCCAGCAACTGCCCAGTCCCAAGGCATTGGCCGCCAGCAACATATTTTCAGTACAGGCAGACACATCCTGCAGCATATAGGATTCATAATTGTCATGGGCTGCATCGATGTCTCCGCACACTAAAAATGCTGCCGTCGCACTTTTTAACATCGCTCCATTGGGCACAATTTTCAACATTGCCTCAAGATCTTCAGGCTCCCTGAGGACGACAAAACGCCATGGATCCTTGGCCCTGGCCGACGGAGCCGACATGCCGGCCATCAGAATATCTTCGATCAGATTTTCAGGCACCGGATCATCGGTGAAGAGCCGAACACTTCTCCTGCTGAATATAAAATCAAGTTTGTCGTTCATAGGTCTCCCGTAATTTCAGAAACACGAGATAATCAATATTTCTGGTAGGAAGTCTAAATCAGGTTATTTGGTCAGGGGAAGAAGATGGTGATTCGCGTTCCTTGATTTTCTCTGCTTTCCACCTGGATTTCACCGTCATGTTCCTCGACAATATTTTTCACTATTGCAAGTCCCAGTCCAGTTCCCTTATGTTTATCGGTGAAAAAAGGTTCAAAAATTTGAGAAACTTTCTCTTCTGACATCCCGATGCCGGTGTCGGAAAATGAAAGAGTAATCGTATGTTTTAAGCTCTGGCTTGTTTCTACGAGCAGCGTTCCGCCCTCAGGCATGGCCTGGATGGCATTGATCAATATATTAAGAAAGCCCCTATAGAGCATATCCTCATCCACTTGCTTGATGATCGGGTCCTCAGCCAACCTGGTGTCAATGACTATATTCTGTTTCTCGGCAGTGGAATGAACAAAGGTAATTGCCCGATTCAAAATGGTGTGCAGATCTATTGCTTTGAGTTTTAGTTCCTGCGGCCTGGCAAAATCGAGAAATTCTGTGACAATGGTATTGAGCCGCTTGGTTTCATCGACAATGATCTGGGCCAGGTTCTCGTTACCGGGAGCTACCTTCTCAATTCTTTTCTTGAGAATCTCCGCCGTACTTCTGACAATTCCAAGCGGACTTTTAATCTCATGAGACACCGTTGCAACCATGGTTCCCAGATGAGCGAGATTCTCCGTCTTATTGAGCTGTTCCTCTAGTTTCAAACGCTCTTCGGTCCTTCTTTCAAGCATTCGACTGGCTCGGGAGACAATGCTTCTTAACACCAAAAAGAGGACAAGCATCATACTTGATGAAACCAGAATGATTCGGGATTGCAGCTTCAGAATGGCAACATAATCCCTGGATAAATCCTTGACGACTTCTATGACCCCCATGATCGCATCGCCAGATTCTCCGCTTTCTTTAACCTGTCTGAACGGAATAAATGTCTTCAGTTGACAGCTTACTTGCGTGTCAGTGGAGAGCAGGCTCCAGATAGAGCCGCTGTAGATAAATTTTGAATTGGCGGTTCCTCTCAGTGCTTTCTCATATTCGATACCACCTTTATCGCGCATTCCAACCAGTTTTGGAACCGTAGAGTAAGAAATAATATTTTCGCTGGAGTCATAGATAGTCACCGAGTCAATGGCCATTCCCTGGACCAGGCCGGTAATCAGTTTATCAAGGTAATCGAATTGTTCCGGGTTCCTCAAGGCAATCTGACCGTACCGGACCACTGCCGGCAATACAAAACGCCTGAAAACCTGCTGATTGAGATTTCCGGCCAGGAGTAGCGAGTAATCTTCGCTCTGCTTAAGCATGACTTCCTTGGCATTGTTGGAAATACTCCAGGAGAGAATCAGGGTAACGATTAGAATGACACCCAGTGCAGTGAAAGAAAAATATTTAACCAGGGTAAACGACTGCAGACCGGCGTCGGTTTTCCGCCGCTGATTCACAATGGAGCCGTTCTTCTCCTGTTTCCAATTAATCATTACAAACCCCGCATCGCCTGCACAAGCTGGTGTCACAGGGAGCGCTCGATTTCTCTTGAAAAGATCTCCGGTACTCATCCCAGAGGTAGTCGTCATGAATTGAATGGTCGATAATATTCCAGACAAGCCCACTCGATTCACCATATTGCCTGGTGACATAATACTCCACCTTAAGCCCCAGGCGCTTCAAAACCTGCTTCCAGGATATACCCGAGTCGGCCATATTCAGCAATACTTCTGCCAATCTGCGATCGCCTCGAGCCAGCACAGCCTGGAACAGGGCCTGCTCAGGATTGTCAAATTTGATACGGACATTTGACATCGCTGCAACACGTTTCTTTAAAAAAGCAATTTTAGTTTTTAAGTTTTTAACCGGTACCTGAACTGGGACAGTCTGCTCGCTATCAAGCATATCAGAAATGCCGTAGGGATGGAACTGATACGGAGTCCACGGTTTTGGTACAAAACAATTGACTGAGATGCTTATCTCGCTCAACCGTCCACGCTTTTTCCCGATGGGATTCATGATGTTTCTCATCTTCTCAACCAGATCGACAAATTCTTCCAGGTCTTCCTGGGTCTCTGTCGGCAGGCCGATCATCAGGTAGAGCTTGAGTCGATACAACCCGGCTTGCGTGAGTTTGGAGGCTGCTTCCAGCAGGTCCGATTCGGACAGTTGTTTGTTGATCACCCTGCGCAATCGTTCGGAACCCCCATCTGGTGCGATGGCAACACTTTTAAGTTTACTCTCGCTTAACAGTGCCAGGAGATTGTCAGATATCCGGTCCGCCCGCAAGGATGAGAAAGACAGGGAACATCCGTCACCGCCTATATTTTCAGCGATACGATCAAGACTGTCTCTGGCTGTCATTTCCATTCCCAGCAAACCGATTCGATTGACACTGTCGGGACGTTCAGCCAGGCTCTTCAGAATTGCCTCGCTATCCCAGAGCCGTGGTGGACGATAGATAAAACCAGCGGCGCAGAACCTGCAGCCTCGCGAACAGCCGCGGCCTAGCTCGGTTAAATACAGATCAGCAAATTCTGTTGCAGGCGTGAGCAGTTCGGAGTGTGCGGATCGATCGGTTGTGAGCATGGCAACCTTTTTTATTCGCTTTGGCAGGGCCTCATCGGTGGTAACGTGGCTGAACCGAGACTGCTCATCGTAATGTGGCTTATAAAAAGCGGGTACGTAAAAGCCGTCATGATCTCGGTTTAAGTCAAACAGCAATTTGTTTCGGTCCGCTAACGCCTCGCTGCTCAGAGATTCCAGCAGAGTCGGTAAGAGTACCTCGGCCTCACCGACGGCAAAGAGATCGACAAAAGGTGCCAGCGGTTCAGGGTTCATGAAGGTAGCAACTCCGCCGCATACCACCAGCGGCTGGCCCGGCTCAATCGTGCTTCGCCTTCGTGCGGCAAACGGTTCGAGCTGGGTCATCAGGAAAAACCGGGCTATATTCACATAATCATGCTCGAAGCTGACAGAAATAAAGATTACGGGAAAATTCTCGACGGTTCTTCCCGATTCTACAGATAGTATGGTGTTGGAAGCCTCAGGAAGAAAGAAACGCTCACAGACGATATGATCATATTCGTTGAGCAGTCGATATACCAGCTGGAATCCAAGGTTGGACATGCCGACCCAGTAGCTGTTCGGATAGAACAGACCAACCGGTAGCCGATTGGTCCATTTCTTGTGATAGGTGCCCCGTTCCTTTTCAAGCAGCTGTTTTCTGGAGGCGTCGGGACTTAGATGAAAGCCGTCCTTCTCAGTTTGCCTTTTTACGGAGATAGGTCGGCGTTTCAAGATAATCTTCGCTTAAGCGCTCCTCTCGTTTCGGCTCTTCCTTGTCGATACTTCGAACACCTCTGGTCGGGCCAAAATTATCAAAAGCATCAAAATTTGACCCGGGCAGTACCGTTATCTGGGAGGCCCTATTGGTCGGAGCCGGCTTAAACGTTGGTTGTTTATCATGCTTGGGCTTCGCTTGCTGAACTACTACTTCCGCGGGCTGTTGCTGGAGAACTTCCTTTGGTTGCTGATACGACTGATACACTCCATTTTGCTGTTGTTTTAGCGGAAGATCACCCACCTGGGCTATTGTCTTTTCTTTGGAGGTCACATCGCCAACGCCGGTGGCAATAACGGTGACATGCAGCTCATCTCCCAAACTGTCATCATACAGGGCGCCGATGACCACTTTGGCATCCTCATCAACCTTATCCTGAATAAGCGCTGAGGCCTCCATAAATTCAGCCATGGTAAAGCTCTCCTCAGTCGCTGAAATATTTATCAGCAGGCCGCGGGCTCCATCGATACCGACATCTTCAAGCAATTGATTGTCGATGGCTCGTTTGGCCGCTTCCGAGGCCCGATTTTCGCCCACCGCAGAGGCGGATCCCATGATGGCCGGACCAACTTCTTTCATGACTGTGCGTAAATCAGCGAAATCGGCATTAATCAGACCGGGTACGTTAATCAGATCGGTGATTCCTTTGACAGCCTGGAGCAGTACCGTATCTGCCAGAGAAAGCATATCTGAGAGTTTTGATGTCTTCTGCATCAAACTCAGAAGACGATCGTTGGGCACCGTAATGATCGTGTCTGCAAATTTGTGGAGCTCGTTCCAGCCTTGTTCGGCGTTGCGTTGACGCTGCTTGCCCTCAAAGCTGAACGGTTTAGTAACGACGGCAACGGTTAAGGCCCCAAGTTCCTTACTGATCTTGGCAACCACCGGGGCAGCACCTGTTCCGGTACCTCCGCCAAGACCTGCAGTAATAAACACCATATCACTGCCGACCAGAGTATCCTTGACATCTTCTATCGACTCGTGGGCTGATTGAGCTCCGGTATCCGGATCTGCACCGGCACCAAGGCCCTTGGTTATACTTGGTCCCAACTGCAGACAGATATCCGCTTTTGATTGATCCAGTGACTGCTTATCGGTGTTAGCCACGATGAACTCAACTCCCTGGAGTCCATTTTCAACCATGGTGTTGATAGCGTTTCCGCCACCTCCACCAATTCCGATAACCTTTACCACCGCTACACTCTCTGTCTCAGCCATTCTAAACGGCATGCCAATCTCCCTCAATTTCTTCTTATTCTAGACAGTTAGAGCAGGAAAAATGTATTCATTCCCAAGATGGGAAACTATAGCATTTCATCCTGCCTGCATAAACAAAAAAGTCCCGTCTACATGATTTTTTTAAAGAAGCCTCTCATTTTATCCATCATTCCAGTGTCCTGGTCCAGACCACTCAATAGATGATCACGACCATACATCACCAGGCCGACCCCGGTTGTGCATCGCGGAGTATATACGTCGTCCACCCTGCCGCTGATTCCGTTCGGATATCCTATGCGAACCGGAAGATCGAAAATCTGTTCAGCCAGATCAACAAGATTGACCAATAGGGATGTGCCGCCGGTCAGGACAACACCTGCATTGATTCTATTTTTCTGACCTGAAGCGAGCAACTCCCGGTTCACCATTTCCAAAATTTCGACCATACGAGCTTCAATAATATCGACCAGCACCTTCTGGGTTACTCGTCGTGGTTCACGGTCTCCTACGGAAGGAACATCGACCACATGATTAGGTTTAATTACCGAAGACAGGGCACTGCCGTAATCCTCTTTCAGCCGTTCCGCCTCGGCCAGCGGCGTGCGCAAACCGACGGACAGATCGTTTGTAAGGTTATGTCCGCCCAGTCCAAGTTCACAGGTATGCCTGATGGTGCCTTCGTAGAAAACAGCAATATCGGTGGTTCCTCCACCGATGTCGACCAGAACGACGCCAAGATCCATCTCATCCTGCCCAAGTACCGACTTACCTGAGGCAATAGATTCCAACACCAGATCGGCAACTTCAAGCCCCGCCTTGTTGCAGCAGGTCACCAGGTTATGAACAGCTCCGATATCGGCGGTAACAATATGTACGTTGGTTACCAGCCTGACCCCTGTCATACCGATCGGATTCTGGATACCGGTATGATCATCGACCATATATTCCTGGGGCAGGACATGGATGACCCGTTGATTTTCAGAAATCTTCACGGTCTGTGCCGCGTTGATCACTTCCTGAATATCCACCTGTTTGATTTCCCGGTTGTTAATGGCTAGGATTCCCGGACTGTTGAAACCTTTGATATGGTTCCCGGCGATACCGACATACACAGCTTCCAAATTACAGCCTGCAATGTCTTCTGCCATCTTTACCGATTTACGTATCGAGGTTACGGTACTCTCAATGTTTACCACTACCCCTTTTCGCATTCCCAGCGAAGGTGTGGTTCCGACCCCGATAATATCGATGGCATCCTGAAAAACTTCACCGACCACACAGCAGATTTTGGTGGTACCGATATCCAGTCCCGCTACCAGGTTGCCGCGTACCGTTCTTTTACGTTCCTCATCGGGCTCGACAGCCACATCCATTCCCTGATCTTTATTTTCTTTCATGCTTGAACTCATCCTGACTCGCTGTAACCAACGATTACTTTATCCTTTAAATAATCCATTCTTATATAGGCCACCCGACCTATATCCATTCCCGTTCTCCTTGGTCTGTAGAGCATTTCCAAAACTTTTCTCAGCCGGACGTACTTCTGTCTGACCTCGCCATCCCCGAAAAAAATCGGAAATGGATGCTCCACCAGATATACGATCAGTCCCTCTTCTGCATCTACATGAACCTCCGATACCGATTGGATCGGCAGATTCGGGTTGTTGGCCCCGACCAAACGAAGAAACTGCAGAGGATCCTTCAAATCATCTGCGCGCTCGTCATCGCTTCTCCGGTTCTCGAGTCCGGTTACCACCGGAAGGTCTAAATCCATACCGTAAGTGGTCTTGACGAACGCTTTACCGCTGCGGTCCAGATAATGAAGCTCCGCACGACCTTCAGAACCGATAGTAATCAGTGCATTCGGTTTGTATTCACTGACCTGTAATACCAAGGTATCCGGCCATTGCCGCGATACATGTATCGTATCCACCCAAGGATTTTGTTCTTTGACCGAGGCACTGACACCATTTTCGTCAACGGCTAAAAGACTCGAACTGATCTTAATGCCGGAAGCATTTCTGACCTGCTCCCGCTCAGAATTTACACATCCCTGAACCCGGATGGAAGTAATCCTGAAATAATCGAGATCCTCCAACAGCGTCCCGGCCAAATTCAGTCCGCCACTTTTGAAAAACAGACCGACGGCACATATCAGAGCGACAACCAGCAAAACCTTGCGCCACCCCGTCGATTCCGGGGCACTCTGATACGTTGGCTGTGATCGTTCTTTTTTCCTGATCCAATAGAGATTGAGCTTTTTCAACAGATTTCTTTTCTGTTTTGTCTCCTTTTCCCCATATTGTGCAAAAGTACCCCTGCCCGCATCAACGCCGCCCTTGGACTGCCCCGTTGATGTATATCGGCTGCTCTTTTTACCGAGTTTGTTTTTATGCCAGCTCATCACATTCTCTGACAATCAGAGGATCTCAACTTCGGGTATCAGCTCAACACCGCTCTGCTGTTTAACTTTTATTTTAATCTCATCCATCAGGGCAAGAATATCTGCTGCCGAAGCACTACCCTGGTTTACAATAAAATTTGCGTGTTTCTCCGAAACTTCTGCATCACCTATCCGTACCCCTTTCAGACCCGCCGCTTCGATAAGTCTTCCTGCGCTGTCATTTTCCGGGTTCTTGAACACCGAACCACCATTGGGCAGCCCGAGCGGCTGTCTCTCTTTTCTTTTCTGCAGAAGATTATGCATGGTAGCTCGAATCTGTCCGGACTCGCTCGGCCTGAGCTTAATCAAGACGCCAGTCAAGACACTATCATTTTTTTGGGCTGCAAATGTGTCACAGCAGCGATAACTGAATGTCAAATTTTTTGCATCAATTATCCGGGTTTGGTCACAATCGGTCAGCTCAACATCGGTAATCACATCGACCATCGATTTTCCCCAGGCTCCAGCGTTCATGACAACTGCTCCGCCGATGGTTCCCGGTATGCCAGAAGCAAACTCAAATCCGGATAATTCTTCGGTGGCACACCAGTCGGCTAATCGCGGTAATCCCACTGCAGCGCCGACGTGCACATGATAATATTCCCCTGGAGATTCTGCGAGTCTGTTAATGTACTTGAAGCCATCCCCAAGTACAATGATCACTCCGCGATAACCATCATCGGAAGCCAAAATATTCGACCCGCGCCCTATCAGCTTCCAGGCAACGTTCTCTTCATAACAGAACCGCAGAACGGCCTGGACTTCCTTCACATCAAGCAGTGTGACCAGAGCATCTGCAGGCCCGCCGACCCTGTATGTTGTCCGCGCCGACAGAGGCGCATCCCACAGGATCTTCCCACTTACCACTCCGGTCAGCACTGCTTTGAGGGAGGAGCTCATAGACATCTTCTTACTGATTCTCAAGCAAGGCCAGCAGCTCTTCGCCAGCCTTAACGATATTGCCGGCGCCCAGTGTCAAAACCAGATCCCCCGGCAGAAGTTTATCTTTTATTGCAGCCGCCAGTTCGCTTACCTCTGGAATATGGGCGGTATGACGCTGCCCATGCTGTCTAATCTTCTCTAACAACTGCAGACTGCCGATTCCTTCAATAGGCTCTTCGCTGGCTGCATATATGTCGGTCATCACCAGAACATCGGCAAGATGAAAACAGGTCTGAAATTCATTGAACAAGCCCTTGGTCCGGCTATACCGATGCGGCTGAAATAATACTACCAGCCGTTTTTCCGGCCATGCCTGCTTAACGGCGGCAAGGGTCGCCCGTATCTCGGTCGGATGATGACCGTAGTCATCCACCACAGTAATATCACAAACCTCACCCTTTAATTCCATCCTTCGCTGGACTCCGGCAAACGAACCAAGTGCCTGAGCAATCACCGTAAAATCAATTTCAAGTTCAAGCCCCACGCAGATTGCCGCCAGGGAGTTGTATATATTATGCATGCCAGGCTGAAGCAATTCCACAGTACCAAGAACGTTTCCAGACTGATTGACCTCGAAACGGCTTCTTGCGTTTTTAAACTCAATGTTTTCCGCATACAGATCCGATTGGCGGGTAAGACCGTAGGTAATTACCCGTTTTCTGATCTTCGGCAATATTTCTGCAATATGCTCGTCGTCGAGACAAATGATGGCTGCACCGTAAAATGGCACCTTTTTAATAAATCTTAAAAAAGCCTCTTTAATCTGCTCGATGTCATCGTAAAAATCAGGATGCTCAAAATCTATATTGGTGACAACTTCGAGAACCGGAGAGAGTTTAAGAAAAGATCCGTCACTTTCATCCGCTTCGGCCACCAGGAAGTCGCCCTGCCCAAGTTTGGCATTCCCCCCGAGACAGTCCACCTTGCCGCCCACAACTATCGTCGGATCCAGCCCCGCCTCTGCCATTATCCAACTGACCATAGAGGTGGTTGAAGTCTTTCCGTGACTGCCGGCGATGGCGATTCCGTATTTGGCCAGCCGCATCAGTTCGGCCAGCATTTCCGCACGCATGATCACCGGAACACCAAGCTCTCTGGCAGCCTCTAACTCTGGATTATTTTCGGCAATAGCGGAGGAAGCAACAACCACGTCACTGCCTTCTATCCACTCACTGTTATGTCCCTTGTGGACCGTACACCCGAGTTGGGCAAGCCGTTTAGTAATCTTAGATCTGCTCAGATCGGAACCGGAGACCTTGTAGCCTAGATTGACAAGGAGTTCGGCAATCCCGCTCATGCCGATGCCGCCAATTCCGACAAAATGGATATGTTTGGTTTTTCGATACATGAGCGATTACTTATCAATCAAATTCAGTTTGGTGTTCTGATACATACGCTATTATCTCTCAGCCATATTTAAGCAGATATTAACAATCCGTTCCGCAGCATCGGAAATGCCGAGTTCTTCCATGGATTGGGACATGGTTTCATATTTTTCTTTGTCCCTGAAAATCTCAAGAATTTCGTCGGTCAACAAATCGGCGGTCAATTCGTTCTGCAGCAGCACGACAGCCGCCCCGCTTTCAACATACCAGGATCCATTTTTTTCCTGATGGCCATCTGCCGCAAACGGGTATGGAATTAAAATTGCCGGTTTACCCACCACGCCAATTTCAGCAAGCGTCGTAGCACCAGCCCGGGAGACAATCACACCAGCTTGGCAATACATCTCTGCCATATCGTTGAAAAAAGCTGACACCAGATGGTCTATACCCATCTCTTGATAGGCCTGTCGAACCATGTCCTCATCGTCTCTTCCGGTCTGATGAATCACTCTGATCTCTGAAAAATCAGCCACCCTTTTCTGCACCGCTTCAACCATCAACTGATTAACCGCATGAGCTCCCTGACTGCCTCCGAGAATCAACAGGGTCGGTTTTCCAGAACCTTTTTTTTCAGTTTCAGTGAGTTCGAGGATAGTTTTACGAACCGGATTTCCAGTTAATACCGTTTTCTCTGATGGAAAAAACCCCTGACTCTGGGGAAGCGAAATACATATTTTATCCACCAGCCTAGCAAGTTTGCGGTTTGCCATGCCCGGTACAGAGTTCTGCTCATGTATCACGGTCGGTTTGCCCATAAGCGAAGCTACAGCAACCACCGGTCCAGTCACGTAGCCCCCGACACCGAGAACCACATCGGGTTTGAACTTCAAAATCTGATACCAGGCTTCAACAAAAGACACCGGCAAAACCAGGATAGCTTTGATCAGTTCGATCAGTTTTTTTCCTTTGAGTCCATAGGAATGGATTGTTTGTACCGGGAACCCTCGCCCCTCTAGAGCATCGCGGTCCAGACGTCGTTTGGTACCAATAAACAACACCTGGCTGTCCTTCATTTTTGCTGCCAGATGTTCGGCTGTAGCGATTGCCGGGAACAGGTGTCCTCCCGTGCCACCGCCAGTGAGCAGAAGCCGAAAAGGTTTATTAGCCTGATTTGAGCTGCTCATTGGCTGACCCCGGAAAATGAATGATCTGCGAGCTGTTTAACGGTGTCGCTGAAACATGTTCCCCGATGCTGATAATTCTCAAACATATCGAAACTGGCGCAGGCTGGTGACAACAAGACGGTATCTCCCGGAACGGCTGCTGAGCTTGCCTGCTCAACCGCCTCTTCCAGGGAAGCCGGATAAGCGGTTGGGACAAGATCGGCAAGCGTCTCCCCAAGCTTTTCTGCAGCTTCGCCAATCAGAATCAGTTTTTTCACATGGTTGGCGACACTTTGTCTGAGCAGTGAATAATCGTCTCCTTTATCCCTGCCTCCAGCTATTAATATTATGCTTCCTCCGATCTGAAAAATGGCATTATTCACAGCACCGGTATTGGTGGCTTTGGAATCATTTATATAGGCGATGCCGTTAATCTCACCGACCTGCTGCATCCGGTGCTCTCCTGCCTGAAACAGCTCCAGCCCCTGTTGCAGGGCATTCTGATCCAGCTCAAATCGGCTGAGGGCCAGAAGGGCAGCAGCACTATTGAGCATTCCGGAAAGATTATCAAGTGCAGTGCCGGCAAGATCATAACTTTGCTCCGGTTTTGTACTGCTCATTACAATCCTTGTCCCAGCCACTACCGCGTCACATTGTCCGTCATATCCAAAGAGCCCAAAATCTTCTCGGGCAGATAGGTGTCTGAACCGGGTACAGAGCGGATCCTCACCATTGATGATGGCAAACGATCTGTCTGGGCTGCCCTGGAATATTCTCATTTTGGCGGCGGCATAATTTTCAAGGGTTTTATGCCTGTCCAGGTGATCCGGGGTGATATTGAGTAGGAGCCCTACCTGAGGAGCAAAATCTCCGCAGAGTTCAAGCTGAAAACTCGACACTTCAAGAACGAGTAACTCATAATCTTCATCGGAGAGCAGATAGTCACCGATCGGGGTGCCAATATTGCCACCGATAAACACCTTTTTACCTGCCCCTTGCAGCAGAGAACCGATCAGTTCGGTGACCGTCGTTTTACCGTTTGTTCCGGTTACTGCAATCACCGGTGCTTTGAACTTATCAGATGCTAGCGCAAGTTCACCAAGAATCGGAATTGCCAACTCGCTTGCCCGTATAAGGGCCGGATGATGATAATCAACGCCGGGGCTGAGGATGATAATCTCAGCCTGGCCCAGAAATTCAGCACTATGGCCCCCACCTTCAAACTTAACCGAACAGCCATCAAGCAGTTCCTGCTGTTTTGTGCTCAGCTCGGTTCGAGTTTGCATATCAGATACCAGGACATTGGCTCCGCATTTGTGGAGATAGCGGACCAGAGCCTGCCCGGCTCGACCGAATCCAACAACGGCGACGTTTGTTCCCTGCTCTATGATTGTCTGTTTTTTCATCAACGCAGCTTCAATGTTGCTATGGCCAAAAATCCTAAGATTATCGATACAATCCAGAATCTCACAACCACCTTGGTTTCATGCCAGCCTTTCTTTTCAAAATGATGATGAAATGGTGCCATCAGGAAAATACGCTTGCCTTTAGTCATTTTGAAATAGCCGACCTGCATAATGACCGACAGTGCTTCCATGACAAAAATGCCACCTACGATTGCCAGCAGGATCTCCTGCTTGATTATCACGGCGATGGTACCGAGTGCGCCACCCAGCGATAATGAGCCGACATCTCCCATGAATACTTGGGCAGGATAAGCGTTATACCAGAGAAAACCGAGGCATCCCCCAACCATAGCTCCGCAGAACACCGCCAGCTCACCGCTGCCCGGAACATAGTGAACCTGAAGATATTCGGAGATAACTATATTTCCTGCAATATAGGAAAAGACAAGATACACCGCCGCCGAGACAACGGTCGGTCCGGTGGC
>JAQYVS010000006.1 GCA_030145365.1 Desulfofustis sp.
TGGGAAATGGCTCTTGCTTTCGCTGCATGGTGATCCAGGGTAAATCCGGCAAAAGGCTCACCGATAATCAGACACACATCCAGGGGCAGGCACGGGTTTTCCCGTACGGAACGGCATGGACATTCAAGTGCTACGATATGATCGGGGTTTTCAATAATGAGATCGCGAGCCCTTTTGTAGGGAATAACCTGCTCCAGGTCCGGCAGTGTAATGGGACGATCGAGCGTCACCAGCTTTCTGGCACTTTCCAGCGTTACAACTTTCCCATGATATGTATCGGCAAAAGAAACCGATACATCTCCATCCTTTACTTGACCGGTTCCGGTAAAAATTTTAAACAATCGATAGAGTAGATCTCCGGCTGGCTTACAACGCTTGACCAATGCATGTTCACCGGTTCCAACCCCTATATAGAAATAAGACCAGCGAGCATAAATATAGCCGTGCAGCCACTCAATCAGTCCATATCTGCCCAGAGTTTTGGATTCATGAAAAAAAATGCGTGTCGATTCTTTGATCAGAGAATGCCGTTTTCCCATAACGCACCCTGCGGTCAAATTTCCTGTATAATTTCATCTGCTGAAATACCTACTTACGAGCCTGATAACTTTCATCATAACAATTATTGTCACTTTTGTTAACTGTTCAAAACCAATGTGCGTGCCCGGCAATTCTGGATGATATCGGTGCAGACTGAACCAAGGTATACTTGAGCCATGCGGGAACGGTCACGCCTGCCGATAAATATCAGCGTTGCGTCGCAGTCGTTTATCTCCACAGAGAGAACCTCCCCCGGCTTCCCGAAATGGATAACGGTTTTTATTTTTTCCCGATCAACTCCGAACTCAACCAGAATATCTCCCGCTGCCTCCAGAGCCTTTTGGCCCGTCAGGCCAGACTGCATACAGCTGACACCATCTTCGTCATAATAACAGGATTGATCGAGCACATGGACCAGATTGACCTGTTCGATCTGGTCGTTGACCCGAGATAAAATAGTTCCGGCCTCAATGACACTGTTTCTGCTGGCAGAAGAATCGTCAACGGCGATCAGACAGCGGGCAAAAGGAGAAAGGCCTTCGGGAATTGGCTCATCACCGATAAGATATATTGTTGCTTCCGTATGGCGGTGCAATACTCCGGTAACAACACTGCCGGTCAATTTGCCCAATGTCTCGGCAATGGTTCGCCTGCTCATAATCAGGGTGGAGTATTTGTCTTCCAGACATACCGAATTAATAACTTTAACCGGATCACCATCTTTAACAATTAGACTCCCATGATCTCCACCAGTCTCATCATTAAGAACTCGCTCGCACTGACTAAGCAGCGGCCAAACGACATCTTTCAAATGCTGCTCATACAATTGTTTCATGTCTTCAGGGGCCGGCGTTTCTCCTGCGGCCAGATCGATCCGGTTCATCAAATCGCTGAGAAATGAACCAGCAACAGCATGCAGCAGGCTGACCCGATCCGGATCAAGATCCATGATTCGAATCAACAATCCAGCACATGGAGCAACACGCTTAAATGTCTCCAGGTCGTCAACCGGCAATAAAATCCTGGCCAATGGCTTCAATCTATCTGTCATTTTTTAACACTGTCCCACCATGTCGGTTCATAACTATTATGCGATAAAAAAAAGGTTCAGGCAAGTCCTGCCATCATCTGAGGAATACGCTCGATCATTTGTTTGTCGTTGCGCCCAAACATGGAGACAAGGTTGCCGTCGTACATCACGCCGATCCTGTCCGATAACTCCAGGGCTTCTGATAGATCTCCTGTTATCAGCAAAATACCTGCTTGTTCCCGCGCTTTGAGCAGGAGATTCCAGACATCTTCAGCTGCAGCAATATCGAGTCCCTGGGTTGGCTGTTCTGCTACAATCAATCGCGGTTTGCGGTAAAACTCCCGCGACAGCACCATTTTCTGCAGGTTACCGCCGGAGAGCTGCCACGCCAGCAGGTCGGGATTGGGCGGTCTGATATCAAATTCTTCGATGAGATAGGTTATTTTACTGCGGGCTTCTTTCTTGTTCAGCCATGGCCCGGATTGAAACCCCTGCCGTGTTGTCAGCAGGAAATTATCGAGTAAATCCAGCCCCTGACAGGTGGCTAACCCCTGTCGATCTTCTGGGATATAGCTCAAGGCAAGATCCCAGGTGCGCTTTGCAAAGAACTCCCTGCTGTCCACTCCCAGCAGGGTGATGACCCCATCGGCCACCTTTTTAAGGCCACACACCGATTCAACCAGAGGTTTCTGGCCGTTGCCTGCGACTCCGACAATCCCGACAATCTCGCCCTGTCTGATCTCAAAGCCCAGATCCTTCAAGCCGCCTTCCTGTAATCCAGCAATTTTCAGAACCTGCTGACGCGGCTCCACTGGTTGATGGTTCACTTCAAGCAAGACCTCACGCCCCACCATTTTTTCGGCGAGCTCGCCGGTTGAGGTAACGCTGTCAGCTTTCATAATGCCGACAACCTCTCCCCGTTTGAGGATGGCAATATCATCGGCTATTGACATGACCTCTTCGAGCTTATGACTGATAAAAACGATCGCCTTACCGGCTGCTTTCATCTGGTTCATGGTTTTAAACAGGTTGCGGGCCTCATGGGGTGTCAGCACTGCAGTCGGCTCATCGAAGATGAGAACGTTTGACTGCCGGAACAGCAGCTTAAGGATTTCCACCTGCTGTTTTTCACCCATGGACAAGTCTGCCACGAGCATATTGGCCTCAACGTTCATACCATACTGTTCAGCAATATCGGTGACCGTTTGATTCAATTCTTTTTTTCTGATCCAAAACTTATCTGAACTGCCAAGAAAAACGTTCTCAGCCACCGACATTGCCTCCACCAGCTTGAAGTGCTGGTAAACCATTCCGATCCCGATCTCGATGGCTTTTTCGGTGGACGAAAAACGTACGGCTTGCCCCTGATGGTAAATCGTACCGCTGTCCGGCTGTGACTGACCTGCAAGCAAAGACATCAGAGTCGACTTCCCGGCCCCGTTCTCTCCCAAAAGAGCGAGAATACGCCCCTGATGAATGTCCAGGCTAATATCGTGATTAGCCCGTACCTCACCAAACGATTTGGAGATATTCTCCAGTTTGATTAATGGCGTGTCGTTCATCTCTCTGCAGTCCCGGCTGCGTTCGGACTATTTCTGTTGGCCGGCTATCGGTTGAACAAATTGCGATTCGGCATCCCAGGGAAACAGTATCCAGGTATCCTGGCTGACTTCGGTGACAAAGGTGTCAACGAGAGGACGGCCGGCAGGCTTGGCATAGATTGTGGCAAAATGAGCCTTGGGAGCCATTTCTTTGACAACGGCTGCAGTTCGTCCGGTATCAACCAGGTCATCAATTAACAGCCACCCCTCCCCATCTCCATCAAACCTTTTCAGGACTTCCACCTCTCCGTGTTTGTCCTGCCAATCATAACTGGACACGCAGATTGTCTCAACCAGACGAACGTCCAGTTCACGGGCTATTACGGCAGCAGGGACAAGACCTCCCCTGGTAATTGCTATAATGCCTTTAAAATAGTGCAGATCCAACAGACGCCAGGATAATGCCTTGGAATCACGATGCAATTGTTCCCAGGAAATGGGATATGTTCTTCGGTAATCTTTACTTTGAGCCATAGGGATTCCTCATTCATTTACTCATTAAACTATTAGCTTTTAATCCGCAGGCAGGATATTGGTACCAAGTGCCGCAGGTTCATCGGTTTTTCCGCGGCGCCATGACGATAAGACCAGCACAGCAACCGTGAGCCCGTAAGGCAGCATCAGCAGCAGTGAGGATGGAATTTGCGTCCCAGAGGCCTGCAGCCGCAGCTGCAGCGCCATAATGCCACCGAAGAGATAGGCACCGAATACCGCCCTTCCAGGCTTCCAGAAGGCAAAGATCACCAAGGCAACGGCAATCCAGCCCCGTCCTGCAGTAAGATTATTCGTCCACAAATGGGTATAGGCAAGAGAAAGATAGGCGCCGCCCAGCCCCATGAAAAATCCTCCAACCAGTATGCCAAACCATCGATACCCCGCAACGTTTAAACCTGCAGCTGTAGCCGCAGCCGGATACTCGCCAACGGCCCGAAGGCTGAGTCCGAATCTAGTATTGTATAAAAAAAGAAACATCAGCAGCGGGATAACATAGGTGAAGTAGACCAGAAGATCCTGGCAGAAAAAGATCGGACCTAGTACCGGTATCTCAGACAATACTGGAATTGCCAAAGGACCAAATCCAGGCGCTGTCAGTCCCACATAGGGTGTGCCGAAATAGTTTGCCAACCCCAATCCTAAGATCGTCAATGCCAGCCCGGACACTACCTGGTTCCCTTGAAATACAAGACAAACAAGGCCATGAATAGAGGCGGCACAAGTTCCCGCAAAACCTGCTGCAACAAATGCTATATAGGGGTTTCCAGTGGCTTTTGCGACCAGAAAGCCGGTGAGAGCACCAACAATCATGATGCCTTCAACCCCAAGGTTCAGAATACCTGAGCGCTCGGTGAATATTTCCCCCAGAGTCGCATAGAGAATCGGCGTACCCGATTGAACAGCCGCTGCCAGAAGCGGTATCAGGATTTCTATGTTCATGGTTTTTTCAGATTCACAACGATTCGATAATTGGTAAAAAGACCGCCGGCAAGCACCGTCAGAAGAAGTAATCCCTCTATAATACCACCGAACGCTGCCGGTACCTGCATATCGAGCTGCAGGCCTTCCACCCCGACCCGGAGCCCGGCCAGCAGAAAAGAGGCTATTCCAATAAAGAGCGGATTCAAGCGTGCCAACCAGGCTACGACAATGGCCGTGTAGCCATAGCCGACCATGATACTTGGTTGCAGTCGATTGACTGTAGATGATGCTTCAAGAAAGCCGGCCCAGCCGGCCAGGGCACCGCTCAAGATCATCACCAGCATAACCAGCCGATCATAAGGAATACCTGCGTATCTTGCTGCCCTAACATTATCGCCGCTTGCTTTTATCTCAAAGCCGAGTCTGCTGAAACTCATGAAAATCCAGAATAACAGACCAAGGCCCAAGCAGTGAACCAGCCCCCAACTGAAGTTACTGGAACCGATTTTTCCGACAATTGCCGCCTCTGAGAACTCGGCGGTCATGGGAAAACCAAAACTGGCCGGATCTTTCCATATTCCAAACACCAGGTAATCAAGGATCAGGATTGCGATATAGTTCATCATCAAGGTGACGATGATTTCATTGGTATTCAGCTTCTGCCTCAGCAGTGCCGGGATAAATCCCCATATACCGCCGGCTACAATCGCCATTGCAATCATTAATGGAAGGATCACATAGGTGGGTGCATCGGGAAATGACAGGGCCATCCATGTTGCACCGACAGCCCCAAGGGCATACTGTCCCTCAGCTCCAATATTCCAGACCTGTAGTCGAAAAGCCAGAGCGACACCGAGAGAGCAGAGAAAAATCGGCGTGCCCTTAAGCAGAGCATCCTGAAATGCATACCGGGAACCAAATGCTCCTTTGAACAGGACGATGATTCCTTCAAGTGGTGATGTCCCTCCGATAGACAAAATAATTCCACAAAGCAGCAGAGAAAAAGCAATTGCTGCCAATAAAACAAGACAGGAGCCCCAACCAAGGGGCTCCTGTCTTTTTACAACTCGCAACGGAGACATTGGATCATTCTGAAACAGCAGATTCTTTCACCTGCCGTTTCACTATATATCCTTTGTTTAAACTTATTCGGTAGTGCCGACAACTCCCTGAACAAACCAGGTCATTCCAAGCATATCTTTATCGCTCATTGAAGATCCGGCAGTGACCTTCTCCATGCCTTTCTGATCTTTGATCGGACCCACAAAGATCTTTTCGCCACCTATAATTGCTTCTTTCTTAGCCATAACCTTATCCTGTACATCTTTAGGAACCATGTCACTCATCGGAGCAAGATCAACAATTCCTTCTGCCAGGCCAGGCCATGAAGATTCAGCTTTCCAGGTACCACTTTGAACTTTTTTAACGGTATTGACATAGAACGGTCCCCAGTTCCATATCGGGGCGGTCAAATGTGATTTGGGAGCAAACTGACTCATATCAGAATTGTAGCCAATTGAGTACACACCCTTCTCCTGGGCAGCTTCCTGCGGTCCGGGCGAATCCTGATGCTGAGCAATTACATCGGCTCCTACATCAAGCAATGATTTAGCAGCCTCTTTTTCAGTTGCCGGATCATACCAGGTCTTTGTCCATACGACCCTGACTGAAACATCAGGATTCACAATCTGAGCGCCCAGGGTGAAAGCGTTAATTCCCCTGATAACTTCAGGAATCGGAAAGGCTGCAGCATAACCAATGATGTTTGACTTGGTCATTGCACCGGCGACCATACCTGAAAGATAACGGGCCTGATACATGCGGCCAAAATAATTGCCCATATTCTCAGCCATCTTAAAACCGGAACAATGCATGAACGTCGTCTTAGGGAACTGCTTGGCTACCTTGAGCATGGGATCCATATAACCAAAGCTTGTAGCAAAAATAACATCATAACCTTTGCGGGCCATGTTCAGAATGACGCGCTCTGAATCGGGACCTTCAGCAACTGCCTCAACAAAAGAAGTTTTTACACCATCCATTTCATCCAGTGCCAGACGCCCTTTATCATGGGCATACGACCATCCTGCATCTCCAATCGGGGATACATACACAAACCCGACATTCATCTCTTTGGCCATAGCCTGTGAAAAGCAAAGCCCAATTCCAAGCAATGCCGTGGTCACTATCCTGCTCAAACGCATGTCCATCCTCCTGATTTAATGATAAATTTCAATTATTATTAGAGTACCTGCTTTAAAAACAGTTTGGTTCTATCTTCCCGCGGCTCGGTAAAAAAGTGTTCGGGTGTCCCTTCCTCAACCATTTTCCCCTCATCCATAAAGAGCACGCGGTCGGCCACTTCCCGGGCAAATCCCATCTCGTGACTAACAACCACCATGGTCATCCCTTCCCTGGCCAGGGTCTTCATCACGTCAAGGACTTCGCCTACCATCTCCGGATCAAGTGCCGAAGTCGGCTCGTCAAACAACATGACTTTGGGGTCCATTGCCAAAGCCCGGGCAATTGCTACGCGCTGCTGCTGCCCTCCTGAAAGCCGTGACGGGTATTCGCTTTCCTTTTCGGCGATACCTACTTTCTCTAGCAGCATTCGTGCCTTCTCCTTGGCCTCCTTTCTGGAGCGCTTTCTAACACGCATCTGGGCAAGGGTCAGGTTTTCCAGAACCGTTTTATGGGGAAAGAGGTTGAACTGCTGGAAGACCATACCAACCTCGGCCCGTATTTTGTTGATATTGGTTTTTCTGTTGGCAATATCCACACCATCGATGTAGACATGGCCTTCGTTGAACTTCTCCAAACCGTTTATACAGCGGATAAACGTTGATTTACCAGAACCAGAAGGTCCGATAACGACGACAACTTCAGCCTTATCAACTGTTGTCGATACCCCGTCAACCGCCCGCACAACTACACCGCGGCCGGTGAACAATTTTACCACATTCTCCGCTTTAATCACTGATCGCTAGCCTCCGTTCCAGGTAAAAGACAAACTGCGATAAAACCGAAGTAACAATCAGATACATCGCCGCAACAACCAGCCAGATCTCAAAAGTCGCAAAAGTTGAGGTAATGATCTCACGTCCCGATTTGGTAAGGTCGGTAATGGCAATAACCGAAACCAGTGATGAATCTTTGATCAGACTGATAAACTGCCCTGAGAGTGGTGGCAGAATTCGTTTGAAAGCCTGGGGCAGAATAATGTCCATCATGGCCTGGGGCATACTCATCCCCAAAGATCTGGCGGCTTCCATCTGGCCT
>JAQYVS010000023.1 GCA_030145365.1 Desulfofustis sp.
TACCGTGAGAGTGCCGGACGTTATTGCTCGATGAAACCCGGTATTACTGGTCCATGGCAGGTGAGTAAACGATCAGACATTGATGACTATCAGGAAAGGGTCGATCTTGATGACTGGTATATCCTCAATTACTCACTCTGGACAGATATCAAAATTATCTTGAGAACCGTCTATATCATGTTTAAAAGTGACGGGGCCTACTAAATAACAAAACATTTACAGCTGGAGAATCACATGCAGACGAATACACAGGTAATAACGATAAATAAAGCCAGACAGGATGCGGCTTCCATTTTTCTGGCAAAAGTTTTCAACTGGATGGCCATCGGCCTGGGAATCACCGGATTGGTCGCCTATGGTGCTGCTGCTTCAGGGTTGGCGGTGCGAATTATTAACTCACCATTTTTCATTATACTTGCCCTCGGCACACTCGGGCTGGTGTTTTATCTATCTGCCAGGATCGATAAAATTCAGGCGTCAACCGCCTCAGCACTCTTCCTGCTTTATTCGGTGATGAACGGCTTATTCTTCTCCACGATTTTTCTCAGGTATACTGGCGCTTCAATCGCCGGTACTTTTGTGATTACCGCTGGAATGTTTGGTGCGATGTCTGTTTATGGCCTGGTAACCAAAAGAGATTTGTCAGGCTGGGGATCATTTCTGTTCATGGGATTGATCGGGATTATCATTGCCTCGATCGTAAATATGTTTCTAAAAAGCTCTGGGATGTACTGGGTGATTTCAATGATCGGTGTCCTGGTGTTTACCGGGCTGACTGCCTATGATGTTCAGAAAATCAAAAAGATGGGTGAGGATGGCATTATGGCTCAGGGCAGTGATGCCATAACCAAAGGCTCAATCATGGGAGCTCTGGCGCTGTATCTTGATTTCATCAATTTGTTTCTTATGCTGCTCAGGTTTTTCGGAGCCAGCCGGGATTAATCTGAACCAGCCAATGTTCAGTTCGTTTGCAGGCAAACATATTGTCATCGGGGTTACCGGAAGTATTGCCGCCTTCAAGGTTGCCGGATGGGTGAGTGCATTAGCCAAAGAGGAAGCTTTGGTTGATGTGATCATGACTGCTGCAGCCCAAAAATTTGTTGCACCGTTGACCTTTGCTTCACTCTCCGGAAGACGGGTATTTGACGATATGTTTGCAGCCGAACAGGAAGGAACGATGTCCCATATCGGACTCGCGCGTGAAGCGGATTGTCTCCTTGTGGCTCCAGCAACTGCTCAGACCATTGCACGTTTGGCTCACGGTCTTGCCGATGATCTTCTGACAACCACGATACTAGCGGCCCAAGTACCGGTTCTTGTCTGCCCGGCAATGAATGTAAAGATGTATGAACATCCGGCAACAGTCAAGAACCTCAAGATTTTGAAAGAATATGGCTATCATGTCATCGAGCCGGATTCCGGGCTCATGGCCTGCGGTGAGGAAGGTCTCGGGAGATTGCCGGAGTGGGATCAGGTGTCACAATTTGTTTTGCGTGAAATTTTGGATAAGGATCTGGCAGGGCAGTCGATACTTGTGACTGCTGGACCAACCAGGGAAGCGTATGACCCTGCCCGCTATCTGTCCAACCGATCCTCTGGAAAAATGGGGTATGCCATCGCTGGAGCAGCTTTCAGGCGGGGTGCTGAAGTCACGCTGATCAGTGGGCCAACCGCTTTGGAACCGCCTCCAGGTGTTACATGTATTCCAGTAACAACTGCCCTACAGATGTATGAGGCGGTGATGGGAAACTATCAAAAGGCCTCTGTAATTGTTAAGGCGGCCGCCGTTGCCGATTTTCGGTGCACCGAGCAGCATCGAGAAAAAATTAAGAAAGACAGCTCTTCTCTGATGATGGAACTGGAAGCAAATCCAGATATTCTTAAAGAACTCGGTACAATCTGCGAGCATGAACGCCAGCTTTTGGTCGGGTTTGCGGCTGAGAGTTCAAACATTGAACAGGAAGGGCAAAAGAAGCTTAAGAACAAAAATCTTGATTTGATTGCTGTCAACGATATTTTGTCAGATGCATCAGGTTTTGCCGTCGATACTAATCAGATTACTCTCATAGATCGAAACCGGACGGTTATCCTTCCCCATACGAGCAAATTACGAACGGCTGATCTCCTCTGGAATCATATTGTTGATCACAAGCTGCTTAAAGGCAACTGAAGTCCGAACCCTGCTGGTAATCACCGACGTTTCATTCAACCCATAATCTCCCATGCCGGTCAAAAAGGTCTTGCTCATCGAACCGTATTACGGTGGATCTCATAAGCGATTTATCGATGGATTAAGCCGCTCTATTAATGCAGATTTTTTACTCTTAAGTCTGCCACCGCGCAAGTGGAAGATGCGGATGCAGCTTTCGGCCCCCTGGTTTATAGAGCAGATAAAACAGCTTGAGATACAAAAACGTTTTTTTGATATTGTTCTTTTTTCCAGCTTTATCGATGTAGCAGTATTTAAAGCACTGGTCCAATCCATACACGGCTGGAACAATGCCTGTAAATATTTCACTTATTTTCATGAAAATCAATTTAGTTATCCGGGAGTGCAGGCCAAACAGACGAATCATCAATTTACTGCGATAAATTTTACAACTGCACTGGTTTCCGACTCCATTGCCTTTAATTCTCAGTTTAACAAGGATTCATTTCTTGCTCAGTGCCGCAAATATTTGGACAAAGCAGCGGATATGAACTTTAGATACGCAATGAGGGATCTCAGTAGGAAGAGTCTCATCCTTTATCCGGGCCTTGATTTCTCGATCATCGATTTGGGCGAAATAAAAGAAATCAATGAACCGCCGGTAATTATCTGGAATCACCGCTGGGAGCATGATAAAAACCCGGAAGAATTCTTTCAGGTATTATTTCAATTGGACGAAAATAGTGTTGAATTCAGGTTATGCGTTCTTGGCCAGAGTTTTCGCTCAAAACCGGCTATTTTTTCTGAGGCCGCGAACAGGCTGAACCATAAAATCCTTCACATAGGCTATTGTCAAGATCAATACGACTATTATCGGTTTCTGCTCGGTGGCGATATCGTTGTTTCAACTGCTCTGCATGAATTTTTCGGTATGTCGGTGATTGAAGCCGTCAGGGCAGGATGTGTGCCGGTATTACCAAAACGCTTATCTTATCTGGAGTTGTTTGACGACTCTTTTCTTTACGAAGAAGGCGACCTATATAACTGTTTGAGGAACGTTTTGTCCAAGCAAACAAAACTGAGTGCAGAACAAGCGAAACAGATGACCGAGTTGTACGGCTGGCAGTCGCTGGCTGATGAATATCATCAATGGCTTAATTGAATTGTGTCGAAGTATGTAAATGAGTCTATCAACATTCGAATGCGGCCCAGAAAATAAAAAGCGATCTTGCTCAAAGACCTTACAATAGCGGAAGACGTATATGAAAAGTGACTATCGCTTTACAGAAAAGTAGCTGATTTAGAATTGTCTGTCGGGGATCAGAATGTTAAGCAGGCTGCTGCTGAATTAGCCGGCCATTTTAATCTCTTGTGTTGATTTACCAACCAAATGGGAAAACCAGACCAGAATTTTGATAATAACCGGGATGTATTATCTCGGTGAAAAGGTCTAACGATTCATCCGCTCTGCAAATTCCAGCATCCGCTGAATTGGAATTCTGGCACGCTTAGCCAGCTCGGCTGATACCTGAATTTCGTTTCTGCCGCTTTCAAGCACTTCTGCAAGATTCTGTAATGAATTCATTCCCATCCATGGGCAGCGGGCACAGCTCTGACATGTTGCCCCTTCCCCTTCAGTGGGAGCTTCCATCAAGTGCTTGTTTGGAGCCAGCTGGTGCATTTTGTTAAAAATACCTTTATCGGTTGCAACAATGAAAGATTTTTCTTCTCTGGATGTCACCGCCTTAATTAGTGCCGTTGTTGATCCCACCACATCTGCGAGGTTGATTACCGACTCCGGAGATTCCGGATGGACCAGAACAGCCGCCTCGGGATGAAGTTTTTGCAGCCGGGCAAGGGCAACGGCCCGAAATTCTTCGTGCACGATACAGGATCCGGGCCAGAAAATCATTTCCGCTCCAGTTTCACGCTGCACATAGCTCCCCAGATGTTTATCTGGTGCCCAGATAATTTTTTCATCCAGTTGAGCCAGATGTTTAATAATCGGCAGGGCTATACCTGAAGTGACGACCCAATCGGAGCGGGCCTTAACTTCGGCGCTGGTATTGGCATAAACAACCACGGTGTGATCGGGGTAATCATCGCAGAAACGTGAAAACTGATCTGCCGGGCAGGCTAAATCCAGGGAACAGGTTGCTTCCAGATCGGGCATAAGTACCCGTTTTTCATTATTTAAAATTTTGGAAGTTTCACCCATGAACTTGACCCCGGCAACAACCAGGGTTTCAGCGGGATGTTTTGTACCGAAGCGGGCCATTTCCAGAGAGTC
>JAQYVS010000044.1 GCA_030145365.1 Desulfofustis sp.
GGAGTTCTTCAACACGGCCTCCGAAACGGCGTCGGGGTCGGGCTGGAATGCATACCCGGCCGGCATGCCCTCCGCCATCATCGATTCGATTTGGCGAAACAGCATCTGGTGTTTGAGTTCTTCATCGCTGAAACGAACGAGTGATTCCAGTGCAATCTGACTTCCTAGCCAGTGGTCCCGAGTACAATCGAGTACTTTCGCGGTTATGAATCTTTCGACAAACCCGAACATGTTGGCATAAGTCCGACCCTGGATTTGACTGACAAGCCGTTTTTCTTCGTCGGACAAAAAATCGAAATAGTCGATTCCTGAAAGTCCGTCCGGAAGGAATTTCTCTGAAAGCTGAAATGACCGACCTCGAATAACGTCTTTATCTATATCCCATCTGACTCGCTTAGAGACTTCGATGCATTTGGCGTACAGATCTTCATTGATTGGTTGTGGTGATGGTCGCATGGAAAGCCTCCTTACCATTCAAAAATAATGCTTTCTGTTTACTGTTGAAAAAACATAACTCGGTTTACACGAGCTCTGAATTAGTCCATGGGGATTAAGCTATAACCTTGGCTCTGGTAGCCTGCCAGGGAAATATAGGCGTTGCGGACAGGCGTCACAAATGAGACAAAATCCTTTGTGTCAATCTGTAGCAAGTCAGCGGCAATAATACATTGTTGCAAGGTAATCCCTTTTTCTTTAAAAAGTTTCAGCCAGTCCCGCATCTTTTGCTTATAAGGCCGGTCTTCTTCAGGTAGATAGAGGCCTCCCCTTGTAATAAAACGACTCGCTTTCCCCCGAAACGCTACTACAAAGAGCGGTATTATGCCTGCCTCCTGCAATTCACTAAATGTTTGATCAATGAGCCGCATCCTAAGCAGAAGCTTTTCCGGTTCTCCGACGTTAACGTCAAAGATAATTTTAATTGTTTTCTGTCCATTAATGGCAGGGCCGTGGAGATAAGATGATGCCTGAACAGGGCTGAAGAAAAACAAAAAAAGGATCAATAAAACAAAAATAACTTTCATCATGCCCTCCTGTTTGTTCGAGATTTTCATGGGTGCTTTTGAGATGGCTCAGTCCGTCTTGAAGCTGAAATCATGAACCCTCCGAACACTTTAACAAACACCGTTCACTTGATTCCTTATTATCAAAATATGTGCCAGGAAAGAGTGGCAGTGATTTCTCGGCCTAACGATTTGATTTATTAATAATAATAAGACGAAAGAAGACAGGAGAGGAAAATGGGAAAGAATATATGTAGTGACGACATACCGCCACATGGCGACATATCGCCACCGCCGAGAAAGAAATTAAAAATTTAAAGAAGAGGTAAGAGGGAAAAAAGTCTTCAGGAAAAACGTGAACGAAGTATCACTTATGGTTTACGTATATCCAACTTTTCCATTTTGGACCGAAGGGTACTCCTGTTAAGGCTGAGGATTTCTGCGGCGCTGTTTTTTCCGCTGACCTTCCAGTTCGTCTCTTCAAGAACCTTTAGGATATAATTACGTTCCATCTCTGCAAGCGACTTGAACTGCAATTGCTTTTCCGCAGGAGACTGGAGCAACGCATCAGAAAGAGACAAGCTTGATCCTGTAGTGGTAATCACGGCCCGTTCGATAACGTTTTCCAGTTCCCTGACATTGCCTGGCCAGGTATACTGTTGCAACGTGTTTAAGACGTTAGCCTTTATGGAAGTGATGACCTGCCCCTGTTCGCGAACAAATTTGTCAATAAAATATTCCACCAGTTGCGGAATATCCTCCAATCGTTCCCGGAGAGGCGGCACTGTTATGGGAAATACATTGAGCCGGTACCAGAGATCTTGGCGGAACTTTCCCTGGCGGACGTCCTCTTCAAGGTCGCGATTGGTTGCCGCGATGATGCGAACATCAACCTTGGATGTACGGGAACTGCCTAACCGCTCAAACTCACCATTCTGAAGAACTCTGAGCAACTTGGCTTGCGACTCAAAGGGTAATTCACCTATTTCATCAAGAAACAGGGTTGCTCCGTCTGCGGTTCCAAACCTGCCAATCTGCCGGGTATTAGCACCGGTAAAGGCTCCTTTTTCATGACCAAAAAGCTCACTCTCAATCAGGTCGTTCGGTAGGGCCGCACAGTTGACCGTCAACATGGGACGGTCTTTGCGCAAACTTTGTTCATGAATGGCCCGGGCAATCAACTCCTTGCCGGTTCCTGTTTCACCAAAAATAAGGACTGAGGTATCTGTGGCGGCGATCTGTTCAATCTTATAGAGAACGTGCTGCAGGGTATCACTGGAGCCAATAATACGTTTATAGTTATAAACCAGGTTGATTTTTTCACGAAGCCAGGCGCTTTCTTCTTCGAGTTGTTCTTTATACTTTTTTATTTCATCAAGAGCCCTGCGAAGATCTTCTTCGATTGTTTTACGCTCGGTAATGTCCCGATTACTCGAGCGAACACCCAGCACTTCTTTCTGTGACCCGACAACAGGTTGACATGCATGCTCAATCCAGCAGGTGGAACCATCTTTTCTTTTGATGCGAAACTGAACCTCACGCAGTGTATATTCCTCGTGGACCTCATGAAGATGATCATCCCATGCCTTTTTGTCTTCTGGAACAATAATATGCCGGAACAGATTTGGATTTTGCATAAACTGATCAGCAGTATAACCGGTGATACGTTTACATGAGGGTGAGACATACTGAAAGGAGTGGTCAAGGTTTGTCCATAGTTCCCAGTCGTAGGTGAAGTCTGCCACCGTACGATACATATGCTCCATTTCATTTAGGAAAGCTTCCGCCTTTTTCCGGGTGGTGATATCGCGTATTAAGGCGATGAAGCCGTACATTTTTCCGGCTTCATCTTTGAGGGGTGAACCAACGGTTTCTGAAGGAAAGACAGTACCGTCTTTTTTCCGGTACGAAACTTCATACGGCTCCAGCTTTTCCCTGCTATTGAGATGAAACCTTATTCTACCCTGTCGTTCAAATTCCTTCCTGTTGGAGTAGAAAACCTCCGTTGTTTTGCCGAGCACTTCCTGTTCCTGATAGCCGAAAATTTGTTCAAAGGCCGGATTAACTCTGACAATACGCCGTTTCTGGTCGGCGAACGCCACAGCATCGGGAATGGCCTTGAAGATACCTTGAAAATGGACTCTATCCTGGTCTGATGCGGACAACCTTTTTTGGAGTAGATTGATCGTTTCCTGTGCGTCCATGGAGTTGGCTTATGTTGAATTCCCTGGTTAGAAGATGAAGAAAAACGTTGCTGACAATGTTAGTTCCGGGCAACCGTTCTCTGGTACGATATACGTAGTATTATAGGCGATTATCCTTGCTGTCGTCAAATACGCTTTTATGACGGCTATGTGCAAGTCAGCCCGGGGTCAGTGAAATAGAAAAATTGCTCAGGTTGCTGAAGATATCCCCTGGCAACCCTCTGTTTGGAAACACACCCCATAGGTTTAGATGTTTCCTGGATCTGTGAACGACAGCCTGTTGGACAATTTCACAGAAATTGAGTTTTTTTGGAATTGAGGTCAACTTAACCTTCTCTGTACAAATCTTAACCAGACGTTTGCCTACAGAAAGCTGATAACCAATCGGAAAAAGGAAGGGGAATTTCTTGCTCA
>JAQYVS010000100.1 GCA_030145365.1 Desulfofustis sp.
CCGGTGAGATGAGTGGTTATAGATTCCCTGAATCCATGAGTGCTATTGATGGGAAAAGTCATTTCAGAGACGATAATGGGGCTGTCTGGCGTATGCTCAGCTATGTAGAACAGTCGGTTGGTCATCAGGTGGTTACCCATCCGTCACAGGCAAATGAAGTGGGTAGAATTCTCGGCTGTTTTCATCAATTTTTGTCGGATATGGATCTTTCACTACTCTTCGATCCGTTGCCGGGCTTTCATGATCTTGCTAGATACCGCCAGGCCTATCAACAGGCGGTGATAGCCCATGGTCGCAGCAGCTCAGAAGAGTTGGACTATTGTGTTGAAATGGCGGAAAGTCGTATTGACGTACCCACGCTTGCAGAACGGTGCGCCCAAGAAGGCATCGCCAACCGGGTTATCCACGGTGATCCCAAGTGCGATAATTTCCTTTTCAGTTCCGATTCCGAACGGGGAATATCAATGATTGATCTGGATACGGTTTCTGCCGGGCCTGTGGTGCAGGATCTTGGTGATTGTTTGAGATCTGTCTGCAATCCAGCAGGAGAGAAGAGCAGATTCGGGGTTTCTTTTGATGTTGATTTCTGTCGTCGCTTGCTTGGCGGGTATCGCCAATATGCCGTGCTGTCGGAGGCTGAAGAAAACCTAATCTTTCACTCGGTACGACTTCTTACCTATGAGCTGGGCGTCAGATTTCTCACAGATTATCTGGAAAATGATCGTTATTTCAAAGTAGTTGATAAAAGAGAAAATCTATTGAGAGCAGTCGTTCAATTCACTTTGCTTGAAAGTATTGAAGAGCAGCGAAAGATCATTGAAACGATTGCCGCAGACCTCTAATTAAAGTATCGCCTCCAATACTGTTTTCCAGAAAATTCAGATGGCCAGTCTCGGTGAGTCGGTTGCCTTACTTGAGCCTGATTGTCTGCAGGTAACGATCCACCGATTGGTCGAGAAGAGGATAGGGTTTGGAAAATTCTGCGCCGATCTGCAGGCTCTGGTCGTCTTTTTTAAAGTTCTTGATGCTCCCTTCCAACTCCAGCTTGTCGTTGAATTCAGGTAATGAGCAACTCAGTGTAATCGGCTGTCTGATATCAACATCGGGTAGAGAGTCATTTTCTTTTCTGGTGAGATGTAACAGGGCTCCGGTGCTGCTGATATCTTTAAATATCCCGTTAAAGACACTGCCGTCCTGGGTTTTTACCAGGCATGGGAAAGAAGCGGACGCCCGGGTGGCCTTGCGGATATCGTGATAATGAATAATTGTAGGATATTCCAGAAAAAGTACATGCTGGGGCGTGGTGATTACCCGAGTGATTCTGGCCCGGAACAGATACAATTGCTCCATGTGATTAAATTTTACCAGGATAACGCTGCCCGGTGTAACCTCTGTTTGGGTTACAATGAAGTGAGGCGGGGTGGCTATGATCAAACAGTGTTCGGGTATCATGCCGATGAGCATCGATTCCAGAGTCAAGTCAATTGAATCAAAATTAACCGTCAGGTTTTGTCCGAGCTCAAGAGCCAAGCGTAACCCTGTGGTGGATATCTGCTCTAATCGCTGCTTGGGCTTGATCAATGATGTCGGTGGGGCCTGGCTTGTATCATTTCGTTCGTCTTTCAGCCGGAATCCTTCCATGATCAGGGAGATCAAGGGAGTGCCAATTTCGCGATTGGAGAGGCCGTTGAAGAATCTGATGTCGACAATTACTTCATCCCAGGAGATGAGTTCGTAAAATGCTGCTTCGCCCGTGAGCGAACCAACTTCGGCGTTGATCACCGTGCCGTCCTCGAGAAAAATAAAGCCGCTGGAGATGTCTGAAAAGATGTGGAGCGTACAGGATTGTCCATCATTTTCATGCATCTGCAACAGGGAATGGAGCGGGACTCCCCGAACCGTTCCAAGTTTTGAAGCATCGGCCAGTTCGGTAATCTGCTCCAACAATGTTTCATTTTCCAGGGGCTTTTTAAAACAGGCACTGGCTCCGGATGATAAGGCAAGACCCTGGTCATCGTCGGGAGACTCCGATATTGCAATGATCGGGATGTAGGTAAATGTTTTGGCCAGATCATTGATAACCCGGCACGGTTCACTGTCCGGAAACGATGTTGAACAGAGAATGAGATCAATTTGTTTCTCATCCAGGATTGTCAGGCTTCTTTGATAATCTCTGGCAGATATGGTGGTTAACTCATCGGAGCTCAGCCGACAGAAATTCATTATTGATTCAAGCTCGGATACAACCGGTTCGATAATCAGGACAGTTTTCATGGCGTCAAATATCGATTCTAGACCTGTGCGTTGTGCAGATCATTTTGAAATAATGATAAAAATCTCCCTTGCGAGTCTTCTCCAGTATGCATGATATTGCTACCAAAATCAAAAAATAATGACAAAATCTAAAGAAAGCGTATTGTGTAGCTCACAATTATCAATTGACCAAACTACCCTATGAATCAAAAATCTCCTTTTACTCTGCACCAACGCTCGACTGAATGTCATGCCCGCCGTGGTGAAGTTGTCACCAAACATGGGGTTGTGCAAACCCCGATTTTTATGCCGGTTGGTACCCAGGCCACCGTTAAAGCCGTCACCGTCGATAATTTAAAGGAAATCGGTGCCCAGATAATCCTGGGAAACACTTACCACTTGTTTATCAGGCCCGGTCATAGCTTGATAGAGCAGTTCGGCGGATTACATGGGTTTATG
>JAQYVS010000155.1 GCA_030145365.1 Desulfofustis sp.
GTGCTACCTGATTTTAAAGGGCTGAGCCTATGGAACAAAATAGATGTAAGACAAGACGATGCAATTCTTAGAGCGGTAGCCGGAGCTTTGGAACAGGAAGGAATACAGGTTCTTGAATCAACGCTTTACCTGGAACATTTACTGTTTCCTAAAGGGGTTTTGACGAAAAAGAAACCTAACAAATCTCAGCGTCTGGACATCGAATTCGGTTGGAAAAATGCCCGTGCCATCGGTAGGCTCGATATCGGCCAATGTGTTGTCGTACGCGATTGTGCGGTGATGGCAGTAGAAGCAATTGAAGGCACAGACGCCACGATTCTTCGAGGCGGCAAACTGGCAAAGGAACAGGCGGTTGTGGTCAAGGTAAGAAAACCAAACCAGGACTTCCGTTTTGACCTGCCGGCGACCGGTATTGGCACCATTGACTCTATCCGTCAGGTCAACGGCGCGATACTTGCCGTTGAGGCTGGGCAATCACTGCTCTTTGATAGTGAAGAAATGATTCAGGCTGCAGACAGTGGGGGAGTCATCGTCGTTGGTATTGAGGAGCGCCCGGACGGAACACTCGAATATTAAGACCACTGCTGTATTTACACTATTTACACTATTGATGCGCTATTTCAACACATCCTAAAGAGAATGACTCATGCAGGCCATGATTTTAGCAGCCGGGTTTGGTACCAGACTGCGCCCCTATAGTCTGCAAAAACCAAAGCCGCTTTTCCCTGTTCTGAACAAACCGCTTCTACTGGCTACCATTGGCCGTCTTAAAAATAGAGGTTTTTCCAGGATTATCGTCAACTGTCATCATCTTCGAGAACAGATTGTTCAGGCCGTGGGATCCCTTACCGGTGTTATTGTCCAGGAAGAAGAGCAGATTCTCGGAACCGGTGGTGGACTCAGAGAAGCCTGCAGTTATTTAAGCGACGATCCTCTGCTTGTCACCAATGGTGATATCTATCATACGATTGATTTCGCCCAGATATACAAATACCACAGCCAGTCCTCCAATATGGTGACCATGGCCCTGCACGATTTTCCGAGATTCAACAATGTCGTGATTGAAGGCAATCAGGTTAAAGGTTTTGTTGATTCCTGCAGCAATTCTTCGATGCTTGCCTTTAGTGGTGTTCAAGTAATCAACCCTTCGATATTAATCGAAATAGAACCCGGGAAGCAATCCTGTATTATCGAGCATTATCGTTCATTACTTACAAAGAAGATACCCATACATTTCCTGAAATATGACAATGCCCACTGGACCGACATGGGCACTCCTGGTGATTATCTTGAACTGCATCAATCCCTGCTGAGAGGAATCACTCCATGTTGGCCGGAACTGGAATACGGTGGAGATACATTTTTGATTGACAGTGAGGCAGATCATTCAAAGCATGCTGAAATGAAGGACTGGGCATGTGTCGGTAAAGCCCGAATCGAGCCCGGAGCTCTAGTGTCCCGCTGCGTAGTCTGGGACGGGGCAGTTGTCAAGAACGGCAGCGTTTTCTCAGATACTATCATTATTCCTTAGTCCTGTAGATAGATTTTCACACTCCAATTGCTGAACTTCAATCATGTATTAGAGTAGTTGTCTGATGCAAACGCTCTGTGCTGCAAGAATAGCGTTATGGGTAATTACCTTGTACAAATTTTAGAGCATACTGGATAGTAATGATACCAATAGAAATTCAACAGGCGATTGTTAATCTGCTTGAAGATAAAGCGGATTTTTTCGATTGGACCGATGTTACAAATATTGATGAGATAGATTTCCAGCCGTTGTTTGGTGACGGCTCTTCACGCAAGTTTATCAGGGTTTTTAGCGGCGGTAAACCATGTTGTCTGGCGGTGGCTCCTGCATCATCGAATGAGAGGGATTACGCCGAATTTCGATCGTCTCTGGCAATTGCCAGGCATCTTCACGGTGCTGGGATTCCTGTTCCCCAGGTTTACGCTGCAGATACTGGTCTCGGCTTGATTTTGTTTGAAGATCTGGGCGATACCAGACTGCACGATTTGGTGCGGAACGGGGACAGCAGAACGAAAGACATGTATTCGAAGGTCGTTGAAGCCCTTGCCCATATGCAGGTTGTCGGGGCCAAACAGTTTGATCCGGTGTGGTGTTACGACACGGAGTCTTATGACCGGGCCGTTATGCTGGAACGCGAATCCGGCTACTTTTATCAGTCCTTCTGGAAAGAGACGCTTTTTGGTGAGGATGTGGATGGACTGGAAGAAGAATTTCAACAGCTGGCAGCATTGGCGATGGAATATTTCGAGCCGCTTTTTCTGCATCGTGATTTCCAGTCACGCAATATCATGATTAAAGATGACTGTGTACGGATAATCGATTTTCAGGCAGGCAGGCAGGGACCTCCAGGTTATGATATTGCCTCGCTGTTGATCGATCCCTATGTTTCTTTCTCCCAAGCACAGCAGGATGAACTCTTCGATCTGTATCTGGAGGAGATGGCCTCTTATTCCTCGATTGATGCCAGAAGGATTCGGGCTTCGTATCCATATCTTGCAATACAGCGAAATCTACAGATTATCGGTGCCTTTTCCTATCTTTCGGGACAAAAACGTAAGTCCTTTTTTCAGCCGTTTCTGATTCCATCCCTGATTATGCTGCAGAACCGTCTTTCTGCACCGATCTTTGACGTTTTTCCACTGTTACGCAAAACGGCCGCTGAGGCATTTAACCGGTATCGTAAGCAAGGCAGGTAGTCGTTTAAAACTGACATTGGGACATGAATTGATTATAGAAAGAGCTATTCAGGAGGAAATTATTTCATATGATTAATCATGCAAGTGCCATTGTTGCTTTGGTTGGGCGTCCAAACGTCGGAAAATCGACGCTGTTTAACCGGATTACCCGATCCAGAAAAGCGATTGTAGACCGGACACCAGGAGTGACCAGAGACCGGCAGTATGACCGGGTAACCTGGAAGGAACATCGTTTTATTCTGGTCGATACCGGTGGAATTGATGACAACACCGAAGACGCAATGGTTGATAATATCCGTACCCAAGCCCTTGCGGCAATTGATGAAGCGGATATTATTTTATTTCTGATGGATGGCAAGGATGGCTTGATGCCGGCCGACCATGAGGTGATAAAGTTACTCAGAAGAGTGCAGAAGAAAGTATTTTTCGTGGTCAACAAAATAGATGGCCCGGAGCTTGAAGATGAACGCCTTGTTCCATTTTATGAATTGGGTGTAGATAAACTCTGGTCAGTATCAGCCGAACACAGTTATGGGTTTGTCACCTTGATGGACGGATTATGTGAAATTCTACCGGATGAAGCAGCCGGATATGATATTCCGGATAATACCATTCGTCTTGCCTTTCTCGGGCGGCCCAATGTCGGTAAATCATCGATGATCAATCGGATTCTTGGTGAGGAACGTATGGTTGTATCCGAAATTTCCGGAACGACCAGAGATTCGGTGGATACGCTGCTCAGTCATAACGATAGAAATTATCTGCTCATCGATACAGCAGGAATCAGACGTAAGGGAAAGACTACGGAAAAGCTTGAAAAATTCAGTATCATCAAGGCTCTGGATGCCTTGTATCGTTGTGATATTGCGGTTGTTCTTCTTGATGCATCGGAAGGAATAACCGAGCAGGATGCCAGGATTATAGGTTACACCCAGGATCACGGCAGGGCACTTATTCTGCTGGTAAACAAGTGGGATCTGGTCAAAGATGATAAAAAGCGGCAGGAGCAGATCATGGCGGAAATTGCCAGGGCTGTGCCCTTTGTCGGTTTTGCTCCCCTTCTTAACGTTTCTGCAATAACCGGTTATGGATTTAAGCGGCTGTTTCCCACCGCCGGTTCGGTGTATCGCCAGTTTCGCGCTGATTTTCCAACTGCTGCCTTAAACCGGCTTCTCAGGGATGCCACCGACAAACACTCTCCGCCCATCTACAAAAATAAACGCTTAAAACTGTATTACACCTCACAGATAAATACCGCTCCGCCCACCTTTGTGATCATGACCAACTCTTACAAAGGAGTGCACTTCTCCTATAAACGTTACCTGGTCAACCGTTATCGGGAGGGTCTTGACCTTGACCGGGTACCCATCCGGCTGATTTTCAAAGACAAGAAAGAACAGCGCAGCCGTCGAACGCCTTGATCATGGCTGTGCTTCGTTATACGCAGCCTTGAAGCCGTCCGCCGATCTGATGATGTAATTCTCATCCACGCAGAACGCGAGTCTGAAATAGCCCGGAGCTCCAAATCCCCGACCGGGAACCGCAAGAATTTTCTGCTTTTGTAAATACGAACAGAATAGGACATCATCTTCTATTGGAGATTTTGGAAACAGATAAAAGGC
>JAQYVS010000240.1 GCA_030145365.1 Desulfofustis sp.
TTTTATCGCTCCAATCCTGTTTCTGTTTCAGCTTGCCCAAAAACTATTTCGAAGTATCAAAAGTCTTTATAATAACCGAAAAAACCCACAGCAAGAAAAAGCGTCTGACGAGCATGGTTATGGCCTGCTGTCAATGATCGCCAAAATTTTCTAGATAAATCGTTTTTATACAAAGAAGTGACGAGCAGCAGAATATGGCTCATTTAAAGAGCCTGAATAAAAACTATCTATCCAGGCTCTTTTAATGATTGTTTGCTTACCCCGCAAAGAGGTCACTTCCAATCATGGGAGAGGTTCTCAAAAGACCCCCCTTGCTTATCTTTACCTTTCTATCCCCGTTTTCAGGGTTGTAAGTATTTCCACAATTGCTTATATGGGATTGATATAGATCGTGTGTGATCTTTTTATTGTTGAATTGAGTTCATAATAAAATTCTGGAAACATGGTAGATCTCATGTCTGTATCTGGGCAGTAAAAAAATTGCTGTGGGAGTCTAAACAACTCGGGATATAATGAGAATAATTTCATACAATAAATCATTGTACAATTCGTCATTGTCACTGCTCTTTAAAGATTGTATAAATACCACTAGTTATAAGACTAAGCTTTTCTGCTCAGCAGAAATAATCATAGATCCGGAGGATAATCTGAATGGCAAATACTGATGAAAAGCGGGAGTTGATTCGCTTACCTTTTACCCCGCGGGCCTATTGCCAAATAAAAGAAACTGGTCATGAATTTGCCGGAACGATACGTGATATCAGTCTGCTCAGCATATTCATACAATTGGATTCTGAGTTGGACTTATCCGGCGAATGTGACGTTCAGATTGTTCTGGAGGGAGAGCGCAGCGAACTGGAAATTAACAACCTCAGCGGCTACATCATTCGAAGCGAGAACACTGGGCTGGCCATACGTTTTAATGAACCGTTTGAATGGCTCGCCATCGTACCGGCTCTTTTCAAGAAGCAGCAGCTGACAGAGAATCGAACTTAAAGTATCTGGCTGAGAAACAGCTTGGTACGATCATGTTTCGGATGATCGAAGAATTCGTAGGGTTCGTTTTCTTCGACAATTTCTCCAAAATCCATAAAAATTACACGATCGGCCACGGTCTTGGCAAATCCCATCTCGTGGGTAACAACGATCATGGTCATACCTTGCTCAGCCAAGTCTACCATAACATCGAGCACCTCCTTGATCATCTCCGGATCAAGGGCTGAAGTGGGCTCATCAAACAGCATGATCTTGGGCTTCATGCAAAGGCTTCGGGCAATGGCTACACGCTGCTGCTGACCACCGGAAATCTGCCCCGGGTATTTCAGAGCCTGTTCAGGAATCCTGACAATCTCCAGATAATGCATGGCCAGTTCTTCCGCTTCCTTTTTGGGTGTCTTTCTTACCCAAATGGGCCCTACCGTCAGATTTTCCAGAATGGTCAGATGGGGGAAAAGATTAAAATGCTGAAAGACCATACCGACTTCTGTTCGAACCTTTTCGATATTTTTAAGATCCCTGGTCAATTCAGTGCCGTTGACAATAATTTGCCCCCGTTGATGCTCCTCGAGCCTGTTTATACAGCGAATCACCGTCGACTTACCTGAGCCGGATGGCCCGCAGACAACAATCTTTTCCCTTGGTTTGACCACTAGATTAATGTCTATGAGCACATGGAAATCGTCAAACCATTTATGCATGCCAATGATTTCAATTATCGGCTTGTCATCCATCGATTCGATCTGCGCGTCGGCCTGTTCTGTTTTCATGGTGACTCTTTCAATCTTCTATTTATGATTCTTGGTTCGTTGTATGCTTATATTCCAACTGCTTCTCTATGCGCCGGCTGTATTGTGACATGGAAAAACAGCAGATATAATAAATCATTGCGATAAAGATATACGCTTCAGTTGAAAATCCGGTCCATTCAGGTTCCGATAAAATAGATTTGGTGGTGTTCAAAATGTCGTACAGGGCAATGATAACGACCAGCGAAGTATCTTTGAAGGCGGAGATCAAAATACCCACCGTGGGCGGAATTACGATTTTCAGAGCCTGGGGCAATATGATCATCCGCATCATCTGAAAATAATTAAGCCCAAGCGACTCGGCAGCCTCATACTGTCCCTTATCCATGGCCTGGAGCCCCCCCCGAACCACTTCTGCAACATAAGCCGCGGTAAATAAAATGATGGCAGCCTGGGCCCGCAGAACTTTATCGATGGTGACACCTTCGGGAAGGAACAGCGGAAACATCACCGAAGACATGAACAGCATAGTGATCAGCGGAACGCCACGAATCATTTCAATATAGACGACACATAAGGATTTTATGATCGGCATTTTCGACTGGCGGCCCAGAGCCAGAACCACACCCAGGGGATAGGATGCCAGGATACCAAAAAAGGCCAGGAGCAGGGTCAACGGTAAACCGCTCCACTTGGTACTTTCAACAGAAACAAGGCCAAACAGACCGCCTTTCATCAGCAGCCCCATGACAAATAGGGCAAAAATCCAGATATAGCCAAGCCTCTTGTTCCATCGGTTCCAATCTCTACTGTAGATCAACATGCTGATCAGAATGATCATTGCAACCAACGGTCGCCACTGGTGCTCGTATGGATAGTAACCAAAGACGTTAAATCGGATATTTTGGGTAATAATAGACCAGCACGCTCCTTCTGCCTCATGGCATTGCTGACCGGAAGTAAACCAGACACTATCGATAAAGGCCCACTGGATAAACTGCGGTAGTACCCTGATTAAAAAACCGAGAATCAGAATGGTGGCAATCGAGTTAAGCACGCCGTTGAACAAATGACGCCGCACCCAGCCGATAACACCAACATCGGTGCTTGGCGGTCTGATTTCTTCAATATGCGCTGAATCACTCATATGATAACTACCGTTCGACTATTGCAATTTTCTTGTTATACCAGTTCATGAAAGCTGAAGTCAGCAGGCTGAACGTCAAATAGACAAGCATCATCATAGCCACACCTTCAACCGCCTGCCCGGTCTGATTGATTGTAGTACCCGCCACCTGGACAAAGTCGGGATAGCCAATGGCTACAGCCAGCGAACTGTTTTTGGTCAGGTTCAGGAGTTGGCTGGTCAGCGGAGGCACAATCACTCGAAGCGCTTGCGGAAAAATGACGAGTTTCAACACCATGGTTGGCTTCAATCCAATCGTCATGGCGGCTTCAGTCTGACCGCGACTGATGGACTGGATGCCCGCCCGGACAATCTGGGCAATGAAAGATGCCGTATAAAGAACCAATCCTATAAGAAGAGCTGAAAATTCGGGGCTGATATTTTTTCCGCCCTGAAAATTAAAACCCTTGAGTTCAGGAATATCCATCTGAACCGGTGCACCATTGAGAAACCAGGTTATAAGCGGAAATCCGATCAGGATGCCGATACCGACCCAGAGGATCGGAAACTGCTGTCCTGTCTGCTCCTGGCGCTTGACCGCCCAGCGGTTAACCAGATACACAATGATACAGGCCGCCACAAAAACCCAACCTATATACATCCAGGCCGGATGGGCGGCAGGAACCGCAAAATCAATGCCTCGATTGGTGACATATACACCAGTAATCGGGTTCAGTGCCTGGCGAGGACTTGGAAAGGTTTCATAAAAAAGGGCATAACAGAAAAAAAGCTGCAACAATACCGGAATGTTCTGAAAAATTTCGACATATATGGTGCCAAGTTTGGCAATCAACCAGTTTGAAGAAAGGATACAAACACCAACGATCGTTCCCAAAATCGTCGTCAGAACCATTCCGATCAGTGAAATTTTCAGGGTGTTCAGCACACCAACCAAAAGTGCTTTGCCATAGGTATCGGCAGCAGAATATTCGATCAACGACTCCCCGATCTCAAAAGCGGCTTCTTTCTCAATAAAACCAAAACCACTGGCAATGGACTGCTTTGCCATATTGGACTGAACATTTGAAATCAGGTAGTAGCCCAGAAAAGCTACAAAAGCAGCGGTGATAACCTGATAGAGAATGGCTCTGGTTTTCTGATCGTTCCAGAAATAGGATTTGCTGCTAGTATTATTTTCTGTAACCATAAATTAAACGTGAGAACTGATGCTCAGAACCGGCAAACTATCAGTAACTATCAATCGCCCCACGGCTCTTGATAGTTACTGATAAGAAGTACTGCCTATCTCGATGCAAATCATCGAGATAGGCAGTCGCCCCATTGATGAAACAAGCTGGGTGTTTCTCAGCCTATTTGAAAGGAGGTGAATACATAAGACCACCATTGGTCCACAACGCATTTAAGCCGCGTTCAATACCAAGCGGAGTATTAACGCCGACGTTGCGCTCGAATACCTCGCCGTAGTTACCCACCTGTTTAACGATATTGTATGCAAATTTTTCGTCGATACCAAGAGCTTTACCGTTACCGGGCGAAACACCCAGGAATCGTTGAATCTTTGGATCCGATGATTTGAGCATTTCATCAACGTTTGCAGAGGTAATACCTAATTCCTCGGCATTAATCATGGCCAGAACCGCGTAATTAACGATGTCTTTCCATTGATTGTCGCCATGACGAACAGCAGGTGCCAGAGGTTCTTTGGAGATGATCTCGGGAAGAATCATGTAATCTTCAGGTTTCGGCGCGCCTGCACGGAGTCCAGCAAGCTGAGAGGCATCCGAGGTAAGTACATCGCAACGACCCGCCCAGAAGGCCTGAGAAAGCTCTGCGGTGTTTTCTATCGTTACCGTTTTCCAGTCCATTGAGTTAGAGCGGAAAAAATCTGCGGCATTCTGCTCAGTTGTCGTTCCCGGGAGAACACAGACGGTGGCGCCGCCGAGTTCCTTTGCACTTTTTACACCCAGGGCTTTGGGTACCATGAAGGCCTGACCGTCATAATAGTTTACCTGGACAAAATCAAGACCAAGCGAGGTATCGCGTCCCAATGTCTGGGTACAGTTTCTGGTTAAGACGTCAATCTCTTTTGATTGCAGGGCGGTAAAACGGGTTTTCGCAGTCAACGGGGTATAGCGGAGACGATCTTTATAATCACCGAAAACAGTTATGGCTACAGCACGAGCAGTATCGACGTCCAGACCTTTCCAAACGCCTTTCTGATCAGCCTTGCCAAAGCCAAACAAATCTCCGTTTACTCCAACTTGAATGTATCCTTTGTCCTTGACGGCTTTCAAGGTATCTCCATTATCAGCAAAGGCCAATCCTGTAGACAACATAACCAAGGTGCATCCGATAAAAAGGCTTTTCCACATTTTCATTAGTTCCTCCAGACAAGAGTTGTGATTTTCGGGATGATCTTCCCAGATTTACTTACACAGTACGGCTTTAACGTGCTGTGTCCGTGACGAACACTGTCATGTGATACCATACATAGCTATCCGATGGCAACACGTTGGTTGCACTCTCGACATTTTTTCACTTTACAAAGGGGGCTTTTAAAAAGAAATACAAGGATGAATACTGTAGGAAGGGGATATGGTCAGCACAAAAATATAAAAAACTGCATATTGCGGCAGTACTTTAGTGTAAAATATACTGAAATAATCTAAACTCAGCGGCCAACTTTTTGAGCCCCCACCCTCAGGCCGTTGATATTTTTTATAATATAGCGGGAATCAGGAAAGAGATTTGCGTTCCAACTACAGGAAACCGATATTTCATGGCCCACTGACAATAATTTTAATGATTTACCGGCTGGAAGTTCAAAGCCAATACCTTTTGAAGACATATCTCGTAAATTAACGTCAATTTCCCTGCCATCCCGGGTTCTTACCGTTAGCTTTCCGCTGTGATAATTTCTCTGCTCTGGTCGGCGATTGAAGACACAGCGCGTCAATTCACCGCAGATATGACAGCGAATGGATTTTCTGCGAATATCGGGAATGATGGAATTTCTTCTTGCCCCGCACGACGGGCATTTATATAAAAGCCTTCTGTCAGTAACTTTATATTCTTTTGTTTTTGGCATATGCTTTCTCTCAATGATTTAATATCACGTATCTTTCCGCCCCTTCATCTCTTTAACAAAGGCTATCACAAAGAAATTTGAAAGTAGAGTAAAAAATCTCAGGCATCACAGGCTCAATTCAAACCACGACTAAGTTGTAGAGGGCAGGAGGTTATGAATCGGCCATTGCCATGAGCCCGTGGTATGCAGCGCCGAAAAGAGCGGCTTTCGGAGTGAGGATTACATGAACAGGCATATTGGAGCAGAGTTCGAAAAAGCGCCCTTTATTGGCAATAGCGTGTAAAAAATCTGGCTGTTTGAGACGTTCCAGTATTCGAGGAGGGATTCCTCCACCAAGATAAATTCCTCCACTTGGTAGAATCGTTATTGCCATATTGCTAATTGCTGATCCAAGAATATTGACAAACATGTCAAGAGTTGCTTCACAGATATCAGCTTTGTGCTCCAAGGCCGCCTGTACAATTATTGGCGTACGGTCATCGACTTGTTCCAACTCTTTTCTCAGCCAGTCCGGTTCCTGGTAACTTTGTTGGTCTAGAAAGAACTCGTATATATTGGGAAGGTGACTACCAGAGCAGATTCGCTCAAAACTAACGTGCTTGTATCGGCGTTTCAGAAATTTTAACAGCTCAATTTCCTGCATGTTTTCTGGAGAGAAGGAGGTGTGCCCCCCCTCGCTGGCCAGAGCTTTGTAACTCTCACCGGTCCAGACAAGAAATGCCGTACCTAATCCTGTTCCAGGCGCAACAATAGCAACATTTCCGCGGGGATCGGTAACACCTTGGTTGAGCGTAAAAACATCCTCCTCAGCTAAATATGGTACTGCCGTGGCAATCGATTCCAAATCATTGAGCAGGATAACTTTTTCTATCTCGAATGTTTTTCTGATATTTTCGGCACTGATGGACCAAGGCAGATTAGTGATTTGCGACTGCTGGTTGTTGACGGGGCCGGCAACACCAAAACAGGCTGCCACCGGGTGTACATTTGTCTGAGCAAGAAATTCTTCAATGACCTCTTCCAGCGAGTCATATTTACCACTCTCAAAACGAGTCTGGTGAATCTCACCTCCAGCAACACCTTTTTCTATAGAAAATAGAGCCAGGACCGTTTTGGTAGCTCCAATATCTCCCGCCAGTATCATAGATGTGTTACTCCTTGTAATTGTTAATCCAGGCTGAATGTGAACTCCAGGGAGACTGCGTCAAATAAATTCTAGGCAGTCAGAATTGTCGAGATATTGAATCGACGCTGTTATCATCACTGGACACCGGCCCATCGCCATAATACCCTATAACAAGTGTTCTTAATTCGTGCAATTACTCTTGCTGAACAGTGTTCCCTGTCACTGCAGAGCAGTACCTCCCAGCATTCAATTTTCTGACACATTCTATGGCGCTATGATATAATAAAGTAACACCAACTTTTGACAAGGAGGGGTTGCGGTGGGCTGGCTGCCAAAATCTTTGTACAAAGTTCAACACTGCTGTTCCTGCTGGTCGCGTTTATCCTCATACAATTATCCAAAAACCCGATTGCCATACGCTTCTCCATTGGATTAATGGGTTATTCCGTATGGATATTCTGGATGCGTTATGAGTGGAAAGATACAGGAATAGTAGAATAAACTGACTCGGGATCTTCTATAATGTATTCCCATTGGCTGTCTGGTAAACAGATGGGAGATTATTCGTCTTTTTCAACCAGGTTATTGCTTTGTTATCATTGGGTTTTTCTCGCCCAACACCGTTATTGAGCAAACTCAAATCCCATCTCAAAACCGATATCAAGCGCCATTTGATTACCGGACATAAACGAAGCTGGAAATTTATCGGCCAAGACCTTCTCAACTGAACTTTTCTTAACTATTCCGCACATACCAATCAAGGCGCCGAGAACACAGATATTCAAGACAACCGGATTGCCGATTTCGTCCATGACCGTCTGGTAAAGCGCCAGCTCGATCTGTCTGGCGTCCACCTTGCGTGTGGTTTTCACAAACTTCTTATCGGTGATGAGCAACCCACCCGGGCGAATCAGGTTGGAGAATTTATTATAAGCCTCCTGGGTCATGCAGAGAAGGATTCCGGGCTGAAATATCTTCGGCATATTAATCGGGCCATCGGAAATTATAACATCACTGCGGGTTGCACCACCGCGGGCGGCAGCGCCGTAAGATTGCGATTGAACGGCCTCAAGGTTTTCATGCAGAACCGCCGCTTCAGCAAGAATAATGGCAGCACTCACCAGTCCTTGCCCGCCTGATCCTGAGAAGATTATCCGATATCGTGTCGTATCCATGGTTACTCGCTTATTCTCATCATTTAACGATAGGGTTATTACCTGCCTGTGGCCCGTTTCACTACTTCGTCATAGGCCTGACAATATTCGGGCAATGTCTTTTCAACAAAGATGCCCCGTTCGATCAACTCCGGATTCTTCAGCTTCTTTTCAGAACCAATCGGAACCGTTCCATCTTTGAAGGAATTGAGCATATCCACTGCCGATCCCTGCTTATTTTTCCTGCCAAAATACGTCGGGCACTGGGTCAGAACTTCAACCATTGAAAAACCGTTATGCTGAATCGCCTTTTTCAGAAAACTCTGCAACTGCTTTACATGGTACACCGTCGTTCTGGCAACAAATGTCGCTCCGGCTGCCTTGGCCAGCTCAACCGTATCGAAAGCATTGTCGATATTGGAATAGGGTGCAGTGGTTGCCTTGATCCCCACACCCGAAAGCGGTGAGTACTGGCCTCCAGTCATTCCGTAAGTCCGGTTATTCATGACCAGAGCGGTGATATTGATATTGCGCCTGGCGGCATGGATGAAATGATTCCCGCCGATGGCCAAGGCGTCGCCGTCCCCCATCGGAACAATAACATTCAACAAGGGTTTGCTCAGTTTGACTCCAGAGGCAAAGGCCAGGGCACGACCGTGCAGGGTATGCAGGCTGTGAAAATCCACATAACCTGAGATTCTTGAAGAACAGCCTATGCCGGAAACCATGACCATTTCCTTCTTCTTGATCCCGAGTCCGTCAACTGCCCGGATCAATGAGTTCAGGACTATTCCGTGGCCGCATCCGGGACACCAGATATGCGGGAAAAATCTCTCTCTCAGATAGTGCTTTACATCCATGATCTAAATCCCCCGTCCCTGAAGAACCCGCAATATTTTTTTAATATCTTTGTCAATAATCATCTGGCCATCCACCCGGTTGATCAAGTGAACTCTTTTGGGTTTGCCCACAGCCAGTTTTACCGCCTGGGTAAGTTGACCCACGTTCATTTCCACCACGCCAATCAGACTGGCATTTTGCGTACATTCTCTAACCAGGGCTGCAGGAAAGGGCCAGATGGTATTCAGCTCCAGCAGGCCGATTCTTTCACCTCGTTCTCTCTTCTGCCTGACGACGCTCAGTGCCGAACGGGCTGATGCGCCATAGGAGATGAGCACCGTTCTCGCATCCTCGAGAAAATAGGATTTATAATGGGTTATTTTATGGGCATTATTTTCGATCTTATTAATCTGGTGCCGGAGCAGATCCTGTACCACCTCGGGTTTATCGGTCGGAAATCCCCACATGTCGTGATACAGGCCGGTGACGTTATAGCGGTGAACATCGCCAAAGTCACTCATTGGCAGGCGGCCGTCTTCTCTCGGCAGATACGGATGATAGTTAACGCCTTCCTTAAGTCCGGTACGCAGTCGTTCCACAAGAGCAATTGCACCCTCTTCGGGGATAATCAATTTTTCCCGCATATGGCCGACAACTTCGTCAAACAGAAGAATAACCGGCGTTCGATAGATTTCGGCAATATTAAAAGCCTCCACCGTCATTCTGAATACATCCTGGTGGTTTGAAGCACTCAGGGCAACGATGGAGTGATCTCCGTGGGTG
>JAQYVS010000192.1 GCA_030145365.1 Desulfofustis sp.
CTGCAGGCCTCTGGGGAGTTGCAGGAAAAGCGGAAAAGCCAGGCTCTCGACTGGATGCATTTCCTGCTTGAGGAAGGGTTGAAAACCTGGTTTTATACCCACCCGGATATTTCCACCAACCTGCCTGAACTCACCGCTGCACTAGAAAAGCAGGTAATCTCACCCACCGCTGCGGCCAGTCTGCTCTTGGGTTTCCTCAAAACCTCGAAATAATTGTATCATTTTAACACCTTCCATTCAGTGGCTAACCAGCTGATGAAAACCAGACGTGTTATTCATAGAACTATATTTCGGCCACCCGGAGGTAGACCCGATTTTCTGATCACCAGGGTTTAGTTCTGAGTCATATTCACAGTTCTTTGAGCGGACAGCAGAGCTATTGCAACCGCGTTAGTCCCACAAAACTTCCATCGTTGTCTTCAGCAAGTCGGCGCATAAGAGCAGCGAACCGTGAAACATTCAGCTCAGCACCTGGTTGACCGAACAATACCGGAAAACCGACGGCATGAATACGAACCCGCCGAGAGCCGTCGGTCAAGGACTGATTTATTGCATCAACGGTGTCAACAACTTCCTGGATTGAGCCGCGGGAGAAGTCGTCACCAAAAATGTAGATACTGATCTTCTTATCGGCTGCATAGAATCTCCTGATAGCAGCAGTAACGCCCTCAACGGGACTCGAGTTGGAGAACGGTTGCCAGTGTGCGAGTCGCTGTAGAATTGCCTTTCTCCGGGCAGGAGTATCCTGGATCCACCTCCCGGAGTACTGGGAAAACATATAGTCTCCCATGTCGTTCATCACCTGGATACCTTTTACGCGAGGATAAATACTCAGTATTTCCTGCATTTTTTTACGAACAGCCGGCCAGGCGAATTGCTGCATGGAGCCCGACGTGTCGATAACAAAAATGATATATTCACTGTCAACGGGGACTCCTCCGATGGGTGATTCGGGTCGGGGCGTCGGTATTTGTTGCTGGAGCCGACGCATCTCCTCGGTCAATTGCTGCTGGGCCCGGTAGAGCTGTTTGAGGATCACCTCCTGCGAGGAGCTTTCAATACCGGCCACCTTCTCGTCTTTCTTGGCCGAAGACAACTCCTGCTGCACCCGAGCCGCCGTGTCCTGAACATCATCTTTTTTGGCATGGAGACGATTTATTGTCTGAAAATATACGTCGGAATCTTTTTTTAGAGTTTCGGTATCGAGTTTATAGCGTTCGATGTTTGCCTGAATTTCAGATGTGGTATTTTCGACCACTGACGGCTCAGATATTTTCATAATTACCAGAAGCAGAACAATGGCCCCAAAGCCGCAGGAAATTACATCGAGGAAAGACAGACTGAAAATCTCAAAGGAACGTCTTTTCTTTTTCATGGCCAGTCTCTGGTTGGTGTAAAAAAGGAACCGCCTGAATCTATGGCCAGCTTCCAGAACAGTGATGCAGCGAGAGGATCACCTTCTATTGGAAAAAGAATCGTATTAACGGGGATTTTTGCCGGAAGACGCTTTATTGCCTGTTCGTACAGTTTGACCCTCCCTGCCCCATCGATGGTCTGCGATCGTTTGCCGCGCTCTCCCTGTGTTGGCAGGCCATCAGTAAGCAATACGATATTGTCGGGTTGTGGCGTAATTGTCCGTGCTTTAAGAAAGGTATTCTCAAGGTTGGTACCACCCGAGGGCGCCACATTTTTAAGCTTTGACAGGATTGTCCCAATTTGGCCAAATTCTGTTACCGGGACCCAGACAGGATTTTCCTTCGGGGCAATCGGTGTGACTGAGGTATTGAAGTGATAGAGTTGTATGGAGCTTGTGGGCGGCAGATTTGCCACAAGCCATTCAACCGCTGCCACAGTTTTTTGCCACTTCGGGGCTGCCCGGCGGCTTGACTCATCAAGCACCTTTCGTCGGATGATATCCACGATTTTTCGATCCAACATTGAAGCGGACGAATCAACAAGAATAAGAACCCTTTGTCCCTCGAGTTTGAGGCCGGTAAGATATTGTCGGTTTCCCCTCCCAACGTAGGACCTGACCTGCCGCCCGACCGTTTTCTCGATCTTTGACTGCCGGGTAATTTCCTGTGATTTCGTCTCAAGTGCTTTCAACTCATCCTGCAATACACCGATCTTATCCCGAACAGCCTCTTTGTCTGAAGCGGTTATCGTCGATAACCTGAGCCGCGATAGTTCATCGAGAACTCCTGCATTTGCAGCGTCCAAGGCCTGGATTTCATTTTCGAGTGCAGTGATTTCAAAGCGCTGCCGCTCCAGGTGTTCACCTGTTAGACGATGCTCCATCTCGTTTTGCAGCATCTCAGCTCGGAGTTCAGAGACGTTATTTTTTCGAAGGGTTATGGTGTTAGAATTAATAAGAAGAACCAGAAGAACGACGGCCCCAAAGCCGCAACACATGATGTCCAGAAAAGAAAGACTGAAACTAGAAATGTTGCGTCGCGAAAATGAGGCCATAACCAACTCAGGGAAGCGGCTTTGTTCGTAAACGTGCAATGAGATTATCATTGCAGTACGATTCACTGTCCAGCACAAGACGCTCCTGAAACAACTGTACTTGATGGATAAAAAACATGAGTACGATTGAAATTACCAGAGCGATGAAGGTTGAATTAAAGGCCACTCCAAGACTTTGCGTAACACCGGTAATATCTCCTTCCACCGCGCGATTTGCCTGGCCAAGTGCCGAGCCGATGCCGCGAACCGTTCCAATAAACCCAACTGACGGTATGGCCCAGGCGATATATCTGATAATCGACAGTTCTGACTCTTGTCTCTCCATCTCAGATTCACAGAGATCGCGCACGGCGGTCGCTGTATCTTGAATATTTCCGGTTACCCCGAAACGTTGAATGCCCTGGCGCATGGCGCGTGGAAGGAGATAATTAGCCGTGGGATAGGTGAGCTTTCCAAGACGGTCGAGAAGGCTGCGCGTATCCTCAGGTCCGATGGGCAGCGTTGGCGGCAGCTCCAACAGGTCGTTATCGAGTAATTGTTTCTGGCGGTATCCGGAGACACCTTTTAATCCAAGAATGGCAAAGGCCCAGAACATCAGGATAAAACAGGCCTCTTGCTCGTAATCCTTAATGACAACGTAGATGTTTCTCTGTTGGACATAGTCAGGATTATCCGCCACCTGCTGCTGCTCAAAGGAAATAAATTGGTCAGCCCGCGGTCGAATGATCGTAACGTAGGTTGCATGAACGATTATAAAAGAAATCAAGAGGGTGAAGACCTGGAAGATCAGTTCAGCGGGGAGTCGTTGTCTATTCATGGCGGCTTTTAGATATCGGTTGGAAAAGATATTTGAGAATCGGCTCCAATCTCCTGACTTGGCTGAAAAGGCCTTGGCCAGATAGTTGGCGCTGGTTGATCCTGGCTCTGGGGTTCTTTTTGAGACACAGCATCGCTGGGTTTAGGTTCGGTTGACACGGGCCCATCCTCTGCCCACAATGATGAACCTGAGGCAAGGAGCACGAGTACTATCACCAATCGTATCATGGATACCTCGCTATCCTGAAACCAACATTGTTTCTGGCCTCTTTATGATATCCCCGATAGCTCAGTCTCATCTCAGTTACCGAAGCATCTTTCCAGTTTGATCCCCTGATCACTCTGTGGGTGCCGATGGACGGACCAAGCGGATCGGAACTCGTACTCAAAGTACTGGTGTATGCCGAGTAATAATCATGACACCACTCGGAGGCGTTGCCGCCCATATCGTAAAAGCCCCCGTTGTTAGGGGGAAAGGAACCAACGGGAGAGGTGACAGGAAATGTGTCGTTGTATCCGATTATAACCGTGGGCAGCAGCGATTGTGCAGACTCATCGGCGAAGTTGGCAATGACAGATCTAGGAGGAAATCCACCGCCCCAGGGATAGCGCTGAGTTGTCGTGCTCCCTGCCTGGCGGGCACCGAAGGCCCATTCAGCTTCACTCGGCAGTCTGTAGCCATTGGTTGGCGGCGAAGCAGCGACGAAATCCTCGCCTTTCTTATTATAAAACGGCTGCAGGTTATCCTGCTCGCTGAGCCAGTTTAAATAGCTGACGGCATCACTCCAGGTAACATTGACAACTGGCTGTCTGTCGCCGTTTAACGAGTGTCCACCCAAATTTCCGGAATCATGCTGGCTTTTGAACTTTCGGTACTCCAGGTTGGTTACCAGCTTCTCAGTAAGATAAAACGGTTTTTCCATGATTACCCTTCGCTCACGCTCGTTGGCTCTGCGGCCTGGCTCCCGGCGTGGGGCCCCCATGGTGAATGGCGAAGGTTCAACATAGAGGAGTTTCTGCCCCAAAGCAGTTGCTACCGGTATCTTCTGCCGGGTTAACTTTGAATCAGGCGGTGCACTCGTTTTCTCTGGTATAAGATCAATTGAAATTTGCTGACTGAAACCAAATTTGGGAGTGATCATTCGAGAGACACTCTGAAAGCCGGGAGCACTGACAACCAGCTTTTGGGGGGCAACGGGAAGGCTCAGCCTGCCTTGAGTATTGTCGAAACGCTTACCATTAATGGTAATTACCGCTTGTGCGGGGGTTGTGGTCAGATAGACGATACCAAGCTCCTGCTCCAGATCAAGCTGAAGTTTTTTTGCTTCTCCCGGTGACAGTGAAAGTGGCTGTTTCAATGATTTATATCCCGGAGCTGATAGTTTTATATCATGCTCAATTCCAGACGGCAGCTCTAACTCAACAGGGGTTGTCCCTTTATATTCATTATCAATGCTGACCACTGCCCCGGAGGGTGCACTTGCCAAGGATAGTTTTCCAGGAAGTAATTGCAGCCTGAAGTTCAATATATCGTCTACTCCTGCCTGCACCGTGATAGACTGGGGTGAGTCGGCAAACAGCTCCTTTTTCAGCACAAACTCATGATCATCACTGAGGAATTGACGGCTGAGCGGCGTTGTGCCAACGCTCATATTGTCAATCACAACCTCTGCTCCCGAAGGGTCTGAGCCTATGGTAATGTCAGCCCAGTCCGGCTCCAATGTTGCGGCAATATTTTGCACCGCTTCCTTTCCTTCCACTATTATTTCAATTTGAAACGCTTGATACCGATCTTTACTGAGCGTGATCTGATGCGTACCTGGAGAAATCTCCAGAGTCATCGGCGGGGTCGTGCCAATCAAGGTATTTCCCGAATAGACATGCACTCCATCAGCAGGCGTAACCGAAAGATTAAGAATACCCGGCAGTTTTTCTAGATGTGCAGTGAAACGAGTCTTGGATGATTTATCGATTATAATGTCCTGTTCATACGACACATACCCCTTCTTCTTGATAGCGATTTGATAACTGCCCGGCAGGATAAGATATTGACTGCCAATGCTGATAGCCGGAGGAAAGCCCGAAATTGAAAGAGCGTCAGGATCAGGTGTTATCTCAAACTCAAGAGGGCGCGCCATAAGAACAAAGAAAACGGCACAGCCAAGTATCAGAAATCCAAGCCCGAGAGCGCCGAAAAACAGCTTCTTGCGACCAGAAGTCGGCGGGGCGCTGACAATATCTACGGGAATCCCGTTGACTCCATCCTCTGGTCTAAGACCTGGAGGTGGCTCCTGCGGTGGCGACAGCGAAGGATTGCCTGAGTGTTTAATCAATGCAGATACGGTAAAAAGGATACGGTCGCCACTGAGTTCATAGTGGATCACCGATGATTCACTACTCAGCTGATCTTTTGATTTAAGCCAGGCAGATTCAGATAGGAGATGATCATTGTGGAACAGTGGTTTACGGATCTGAGAGCCAGCCTGAATAAACAAATGCCCTTGAGCATCCTCAATATAAGCGGCACTCGTATCTGCATCCGGAAGTTTGATATGGCTATCAGGCCCAGAGCCGACAATCAACGGTAGATCAGCATCTGTATAGTGCTGCTCTGAGCCGTCTAACTGCTTAACCGTAATAAATCGCTTCAAATTGGTTCCTCACACCTGACAATAAACGTATGGGTTTTCTCTTCAGGTCCGATTGTAATGATTTTTCTTACGTCACGGTAGCCAATTTTACTGCCAACGACGGTGTATGTTCCCGGCTTGAGATTGATTTTCTTTGAAAAAAACGCACCAATTTTGCCCACGTGATAAATTGTGACATCTGTTTCATTGTCAGATTCGAGGAGGATGGCAATGGGCGTCCCTGCCCTTGTTATCAGCAGATCAAGGGTTTGTATCTGAGATTCAAGTTTAGGGCCTTTGGGGTTGATCTGCCTGGCATAGGCAAGTAATTGTGCAGCTTCTGCCCGCTGCTGCTCGTCCTGCAGACGATGTGCTCGGCTGCTTGCATCGCCAAGGGCCGAATCAAGTTCTGCACGTTTGGCGGCCTCGGTTTTACCATGCACCGCAAACAAAGCATCGGGTGCAACAGCCAAAATTTTATCATAGATAACAAGCGCCTGATGCCACTTCTCAGCCTCTTTAAAGCCATCGGCGATCTTTCTGTTGCCTGCAACAAAGGCCAACTCTTCTTGCTCGGCAAGCATCCGGCCTGCCTGAGAAATTTGTTCCAGATGCATCCCCCTTATTTTCAGGGTTTCAAGCAGCCGTCTGGCATTGGCGAGATCTTTACCTTCAAGTGCTGTGAGAAACGCGTTCATCTCTTTCTGAAATGCTTGTTCTTTACGCTCAGCCTCTAGTCTTTCCAGGGCTTGTGCTGCTGGCTCATAGGCGCTGTCCAGCTCCAGAAGTTTTTTAAGTTGAGCAACAGCTTCCGCCGGTTTGCCCGTTTGCTCCAAAGCAAGTGCTTCCTGGTATAAGGCAACCACTGAGGCTAGTGATTCTGTTCTTTTCATTCCTGACTGGGCGTCTTCACTTAACGGATCGATTGCCAGTGCGCGTGCGAAAAATTGTTCTGCTTCCTGCTCATTTTCTTGGATCAGAGCCTGGGTACCCCCTTCAATGGCAGTCTCATATATCTGCTGTTTCGAATCGAGCAGAAGCTGCAGTTCACGTGAAACCTGTCGGTAGCGTTCGGTGGCTCCCCTGAAGTTTTTCTCTCCAAGTGACTGACCTGCTTCAGCTATGGTCTGTAATACTTCCTTATATTGGCTTCCGGCCCAAGCACCAAGAGATTGCGACTCTCCCTTTATTTTCAAAGCCATCATCTCCTCGCGCGCTTCAGAGGCTTCGGTACGATCTGCTTCATTGGCAGGAGCACGCAGTTTTTTAGCTAAAGAAGGACCACTTCCTAATATCACCTCAGGTGTAACCTCGGGTGTAATCTCGGGCATGACCGGCTCTGAGGTAGGTGCTGGCACGTGTTGGTCTGACGGCAGAAGAAACAGAACACCACCGGCGACACTGAGAAGAACCATGAACCCCACCACGATGAACAGGAGGCCACTTCCTCTGGGTTTTACCGATGTCAGTTCAGGTGGAAAATCGGGCGGAGAAAGCTGTTTTTTAATATCTCGGTGATGATTCTCAGGCTCACTGCTTGTCATGGCTGAGCTTCAATTGGGCCAAGAGGTTGAGTTTCCGGGATAGTCTCGGATGGTGCGATCAATCCGGTCTCCTGGGCATAAATCTGCTTCAACATGCTCCGCCACTTTGCATATTGTTGTTCTGCTGATCCTGTGAGGCGGATCGTCTGGCCCTCGACTTCGATTGTCAGGGGTTCAGCCTCCGAAGAAAAAGACGTTCCCAATTCCTCAATTGCA
>JAQYVS010000352.1 GCA_030145365.1 Desulfofustis sp.
AGCTTCAAGACTGCAGCTTCCGGGAAAGCCTCCTTTACATAGAGATAGGAAACGCCAGAGGTGATAAAACCACGTTTTGTATCGCCATCTTCAACTCTATTGTAGCTTGCTGACTCAGCAATCTCTCGGCATCTGGCCATCCGCTCTTCAACATAGACTCTTCGTCTGCGAGCCATGGCCGGCAGCATGACAAATTTATCAGCTCGTTTTTCAATGCCCAGATCACCTTCCGGCTTGATAACCTCACCCTTCTCCACAACTCCTTTAACATGGGAAATCCTGGTGGTTATGCGTAACAGCACAGGAGAATCGAGATCTTCCGCCAGGTCATAGGCCAGCTTGAGAAATTCTTTTGCTTCAGCCGGGTCGGAGGGCTCAAGCATCGGTATTTTGGCTGCCAGGGCATAATTGCGGTTATCCTGCTCGTTCTGGGACGAGTGCATATCCGGGTCATCCGCAGTCACGATCACGATTCCTCCCCTGCCGCCGGTATAGGAGGCAGTGAACAACGGGTCTGCTGCAACGTTTAGACCAACATGCTTCATCGTAGCCAATGCTCGTCCACCGGCAAATGAGGCGCCAATTGCCACTTCGAGACCGACTTTTTCATTCGGCGCCCATTCGGTGTAAACCGTCTCATACATGGAAAGATTTTCCATGATCTCAGTAGACGGAGTTCCCGGATAACCGGAAGCAACTGCTACACCGGCTTCGTAAGCACCACGTGCAATCGCCTCATTACCAGACATCCAGGCAGATGTTTCATCTATTTTCGCATTCATTGTTTTCGCTCGATTCGCTCCCTGAAAACTCACGGTTAATCTTCAATCGGCCGAAATAAGGCCTTCTTTTAAGGTAACCAAGGAAACTACTCTGAAATCAGTATTCCAAGCAAGTTTTTTTTCATTGCCGCAAGCCCCTTATGTTTCTTGAAAAATAATAAAATAGTTATAAATTATTAGATAGTTAGGATTACTTCGGTTGTTGAGCAGACAAAGAGATTTTATTCACACCCCACATGGTTTATAGTATGTAAGAAGAATAAAAACAGACAAACAGCGCCCACCGAACCACTACCTACGGAGGATTTTTATGTATATCGGTAGAATCATGCATACCAATCTGATAACGATTTCTCCCGAAACATCGCTGATCGAAGCCAAAGACCTGCTCGACAGCAACAATATAGACCATCTTCTGGTGGTCAACAAAGAAGGAAAACTTAAAGGAATTCTCTCCGATCGCGACCTCAAACAAAACTGGGCTTCGCCGGCAAACACACTGAGCACCCATGAGCTAGACTATGTTCTGGAAAAAATTCTGGTCAAAATGATCATGGTCAAAACCGTGGTAACCATTACCACTGAAACGACTATTGAACGGGCCGCGCAGATTATGCAGAGCAACAATATAAATTCACTGCCGGTCATGGAAAAAGAAGAATTGGTGGGGATCATAACCAGTACCGATGTCATGGGGGTTCTCCTGGAAGCCATCGGTATGAATGAAGAATCAGTACGAATCTGCGTACTGGTCAGCGATCGTATCGGCAAAATTGCCGAAGTCGGGGCACTGTTACGAGATCTTACGATTAATATCCAGAGTATGATTACCTGGCCGGTGCGCAACTACCCTGAAACTCACCAACTGGTTCTTAGGCTCTCCGGTGATGATGGTCCTCGTGCTGTGGCTGCGCTGAATAAAAATGGATTTAAAGTGTTAACCCACTACGTAAAGGACCTTACCCCGTACCTGCCTGATTCCGTCTAGGCTGTTATTTACAAAGCCTAACAGCGTCCATTACCTCATTGCTCTTGTGGTGGGCATACCAAGATTGTATTGTCCACCGCAGGTCTTCCTTCCCAGCCGCTTGTCTCAACCGTCAAGCCCCACTTAGTGTCATTGGCCCAAGCACTAACACCGTACATTTTATTTGGTATATTCGAGTGTGTTGAGTAGATCATCATTTACTTCATCAATCTGAGAAACAACAAGATCTGCCCGCCTGAAATCGTGGCCCTCAGACAAACCATGCGGTATGGCTACAGCGAAGAGACCGGCTGTTTTAGCAGCCTGCAAACCCGATTGTGAATCTTCAAACGCCACACACTCTTCAGGGAGCAGATTCAGCAATCTTGTTGCCAGAACATAAATATCCGGCTCTGGTTTCTTCCGTTCGACCATGTCTCCGCCGACGACCAGTTCAAAGAAGCCAGTAAGGCCGTGATGCTCGAGAATCCTCAAGATCTCAATACGAGGCGATGATGAAGTGATAGCCAGCCGATAACGGTGCTGAAACCTTTGAAGAACCGTTTTTACTCCGGGAAGCAGCTTAATCTGAGGAATCAACTGCAGATATGTCTGCTGCTTTTCCGAAACCAGATCTACAACACGTATTGTGAGATGATTCAATTCGATGATTTCATCTGCCATACTTTCATCACTCACTCCGACAAATCTGACAAACTCCTCATACACGTAAGGTTTCACTCCGTGGTTGATACAGGAAACTCGCCACGCCTCCCAGTGAGTACGCTCCGAATCCACCAAAGTTCCATCCATATCTAAGGCCAGAGCTTTAATCATTTTTTACCTCACGGTTATACCCTGCGTTTATTCAATGCTGCCCTTTTTTATATTCAACACCAGTATCACGACCGGTCAATCTAAAACTATGATTATTACACCGATGAAGGATTTTTTTAAGCGGTTGATCCAGGTATTGCTGTATTGGAGTTGACATCTATTGAGCAAAGGCATTACTTTTGCATCTCACCATTATTTAATCTGTAATCAAAGAGGAATTGTATGTGGAAATCAGTAACAGCTGCTCCGGCCGACTCAATACTCGGCCTGACCGAAGCTTTTAAAAAAGATCAAAATCCGAACAAAGTCAATCTTGGTGCGGGAGTATATAAAAACGAACAGGGAATAACCCCGGTTCTTGCCTGCGTCAAAGATGCTGAACGCATCTTGCTCGGTAGTGAGCAAACCAAGAGTTATCTTCCCATCTCGGGGGACCCTGTCTACACCGACTGCGTGCAACACCTGCTCTTTGGAGAGGAGGACAGTGAAGTGATCTCTTCCAGGCGTGCCGCCACAGCCCATGCACCGGGTGGGACTGGGGCGCTGAGAATCGGCGCTGAGCTGCTTAAGGAGTTCAAACCGGAGGCCAGTGTCTGGATCAGCACACCCACCTGGGCAAATCACAACGGCATCTTTGCTGCTGCCGGTTTTGAACTTAAAAGCTATCCCTATTACGATGCTGAAACCAAGGCCTTGAAGTATGAAGAGATGATGAGCACACTCCATCGCATTCCGGCGGGCGATATCGTGCTTCTGCATGGCTGCTGCCATAATCCGAGTGGTGTCGATCTTAATGCTGAACAATGGCCTGAAGTTGCAGCACTGGCGGCGGAAAAAGGCTGGATCGGATTCCTGGATTTTGCCTACCAGGGTTTCGGCGATGATGTGGAGTCTGACCGGCAGGGCGTGGAAGAGTTCAGCAAAACCGGTTGTGACTTTTTTGTGGCCAGTTCATTTTCAAAGAATTTTGGTCTGTACAACGAGCGTACCGGGGCAATTACCGTAATCAGCCCGACGGCCCAGGAAACAGAAGTTGCATTGAGCCACCTGAAGAAGACTGTTCGGGTCTGTTACTCCAACCCACCAGCCCATGGCGGCTTGATTGTCAAAACCGTTTTAACTGAGCCATCGTTTGAAAAAAGCTGGCGTACGGAATTAGCCGAGATGTGCAACCGTATCGTTGCCATGCGCTCCGCTTTTGTAAACGGTTTGGCCGAACGCGGTGTTGATCAGGATTTTTCCTGTATCAAAAAGCAGAGAGGCATGTTCTCGTTCAGCGGACTTACCGATGAAACCGTGAGCTGGCTCAGGGATAATAAAGGCATCTATGTTGTCGGAGGCGGCAGAATTAACGTTGCCGGTCTAACGGCTGCAAATGTTGATTACGTATGTGAGTCAATTGCAGAAGCCTTACATCGCTGAACTGCTCTGCATAATAAAAAAGGCCGAGGTCCTGTTTCCAGGGCCTCGGCCTTTTTTATAAAGTCTCTCTACTTCAACCATCTCTGGAACCGAATACCAGTTTTCCTCCCATATGCCCGGCAAGCCCTGCAGCAGCAACACTAACCACGCTGATCAAGAAATAGGTCCAGCGTCCTGCCGAAGTGGCCACCTCGGGATCAACGATACGCCAGACAACCATTGCCAGCAGGGTAGCACACACAACGATCGTCGCTCCGATCTTTATGCCGAAAATTTTTGTCCTTGCTCCTTTGTAGCGTTTCTGCCAGGCGATATAACCGGTCATTATCACTGCAGGCATCGCTAACAGGACAAAAACCAAGCTGTAAAATGAAGCTTTTTCAAAACTGCTTCCCCCCAAGACAAGGGCTATGAAAAGAAATACTACCGCCAACGGCAATACTCCATTTGGCGTATGCACTGCTATCGGGTGGAGATGATGCTTCATAACCAGAGCAGCCAGTCCTCCAGCTTTCTCCTGCTTCCCACCATCCTCATCCCCATCCGGTTGCACCACTTGTTCTGTCAGGGTTTCGCCTTCTTTTTCTATAATTTCTTTAAAATACTCAGGACCGGCACCGCAGACTGGACACTCTTTTGGAGGTTCGTCTCCTTCGTGAATATATCCACAGATTGTGCATTCCCATTTTCTCATCGTTCTGCTCCCGGAAATCTTTTTCTTTTCATAGTTGGTTGGAATCTAACCAGCTTTTTATCGTGAACTTACCGTTTTGTTGTAACGTAGCGACGTGTATATGTCAATTACCCAACGAAGATACTGACAAATTGCTGAACCTGGAAATCAAACCGAATTAAGTTCCTCGTCAATCCGGTCAATTTTTGCCTGCGCCTCCTCCCAGCGCCCCATCCAACGCTCAAGCCTGCGCGTGCAGTCGTTGTAGTTCCGGTTGACTTTTCCCCAGGCGATCTGGTCCTGATACAGTTCCGGATCGGCCAGCTCTGCTTCCAGTTCATCTTTCAGAAGCTCCAGTTCCTCAACTTTCTGTTCCGCTTCAGATAAATGTTTCAACCATGGACCGGCAAGTTCCCGGCGTTTCTGTCTCTTGTGCGCTTCCCGGCGACGTTTATCCTTTTTGCTGTCCAGATGAATATCAGCATTTGGCTCCGAACCGGTCTCAGGAGCGCCACGTACTCCAGTTGATTTTTCAAGACTTTCCTGACGAAGCAGATATTCGGTTATCGTTCCGTCAAATAGGGCCGCCTTGCCGTTTCGTATCTCCAACACCTTATTAACAAAGCAATCTAAAAAGTAACGATTATGCGATACAACAACGATGGTGCCGTCATACTGCCGCATAGCCTCCTGCAATACTTCCTGGGAGAGCATGTCAAGATGGTTGGTCGGCTCATCAAGCAGCATGCAGTTTGCCGGTACTGCAATCATACGGGCCAGAGCGAGACGGCTTTTTTCACCTCCAGAGAGAATAGAGACTTTTTTGTCCACATCCTCTCCTCTGAACAGAAATGCACCGAGCAATGATCTCAACCTGGTGATGGTCATATCCCCGGCAACATGCGACAGACTTTCCAGAACCGAGAATTCCGGTGCCAGTTCCTGGGCCTGATGCTGACCGAAATAGGTCATCAGCACTCCGCTTCCGAGTCTGCGCGTTCCCTGGTCCGCCTGGAGTTGGCCGGCCAATATTTTGAGCAGTGTCGATTTACCAGCCCCATTTACCCCGACAACCGCCACCTTATCGCCCCGCTGCAATTGCAGGTCAATCTCGGTAAAGACCGGGTTGTTACTGAACCCTTTGCTTACCTCTTCTACCATCAGTACATCGCGTCCGGAATGGGGGGCGGGAGGAAAAGAGAAGTGAATCTGATGTTCCTCTTCCGCCAGCTCCATCAAATCGATTTTTTCAAGCTGTTTCAGCTTGCTCTGTACCTGGCGGGCCTTGGTGGATTTGGCTCTAAATCGCTCAACAAATCGCATGGTCTGGCGGATCTGCGCTTGCTGGTTATCGTACGATGCCTTTTCTATTCTCCGCCGTTCATCCTTGTCTTTAATATACCTTGAATAGTTTCCTTTGTAAGTGGTCAGCCGTCCCAGACTGAGTTCCCAGGTCTGATTCGTGGTTCGGTCAAGAAAGGTTCTATCATGGGAGATAACCACCAATGCACCGTGATAATCCTGCAGAAACGATTCAACCCAGGTGAGTGAGTCGAGGTCAAGATGGTTGGTCGGCTCATCCAGAAGAAGCAGCGACGGGGAAGCCAGCAGCATTTTTGCCAGCAGCAGTCGCATTATCCAGCCGCCGGAAAATGAAGATACTTCTTTATTCATATCATCATCGATAAAACCAAGACCGTGCAGGACCGTTTCCACTCGGGATCGGATCGTATATATATCGCTGTTTTCAAGAGACTGCTCAATCTCTCCCTGTCGTTTGAGAATTTCCTCAAATTCTTTGCTGCCCGGGTCTGCATCACCAAGACGGTTATGTAGTCGCTCAACTTCTTTCTGAAGTTCCAGCAGATCACCAAAAGAGTTTTCCGCCTCGTCGTAAAGAGTCCTGCCTGAATTGATTATGGCCGGCTCCTGGGGGAGGTAGGCAACTGAAAAGTGCTTTGATTTACTTACTACTCCGTCGTCAGCGGTAATCTGTGCAGCCATGATCTTCATCAGGGTGGATTTACCGGTGCCGTTTACTCCGACAAGACCGACTCTGTCACCAGGATGAACAACAGCCGATATATCTTTAAACAGATGCTTTTTGCCGTAACGGATATCGAGATGATTTATGGACAGCATGCAATAACCAAAAAAAGGGTTAGCGAACTATCATTCGCTAAAATCTGTAGCTTCTTTGCATAACTAAACAATATTATTTAGTACTGTTACGCTGACATTTTGGGGCAGATATTAACGGTTAATATCTGAGCCGGCAAGAGAGAAAAATTTACAACAGAAGAGATAACTCCATACAACCACTTGATCCAATTATACGTTGAATCGAGCGATTCAACAATACAAGCGTTGGAGTTGAGCGTCTGATGCGGCGCCTCAAAACAAGGCTAGCCCAACAATCGCCAGCTCTGCACATTGACTATTGAGCTACTCGGTCAGATAATCTAGGGAACACAAGAGGTGTTTTATGATGTTCTGGGTGATCGCCGGCAAGTTGATGCTAAATTTAGAGGTCGGGGATTCGCTCCCAGGTCATTGAGAGGTTACACTATGAAAACGATTTTTTTAATCATCGCCCTGGTACTTGTCACCGGCTCCACCGCTTATGCCGATGCTGCTGCCGACTACTGGCGCGACCGTCAATACAACGACCGACTCAGAGCCGAGGATCGCTCCCACGAACTCGAGATCGAGAGGATCAGAGCCACGGCAGCAGTTGAGGTAGCAAAGCGACAGCGGCGATACTGGCACAATTACAACCAGCCGATCGTAATTGTTCCGCCGGCGTCAATGGTTCCCCTACGACCAGCTCCAGTCCCCCCACGCTCCATTTATTCAAACTCGAGGGTTAAACGCGTGCCAAGTGCAAGCAGATGATCTGCGCCAGATGCGAGCTCGGCAATTTCAAGATCGTCGGTGGCCAGCTGATCGAGGATAAT
>JAQYVS010000355.1 GCA_030145365.1 Desulfofustis sp.
ATGTTGGCTTGATCAGGTCTATCGGTAACCGCTCTGTGACTCTTTCATACGCCCTTATGATTTCCACTATACACCATCTGATTTTAGATGTCTACAAAAAAAATGACGCTGTAGTATTAACTGGTGTTATACGGATTAAAACATAGGATACACCTATGGAAGAGCAAGCCCCATTTGAAAGACCTGATTACGAGCTTCCGAGCTATCTGGAGAAAGTTCAATCGCAACTCCCGGCACTGCAACTGTTCATGCAAATGGGCTGGCAGTATTTGACGCCGGAAGAGACTGTTCAACTCCGGGGCGGACGGCTGGGTTCAGCGATCCTGGAGCCGATTCTGGTTGACCACATCCGCAGACACTGCCGCTATGAATTCAAAGGCAGTACACACCCGTTTACGGAAAATGCCATCCAAAATGCGGTTCAGGCACTAAAAGGATTCCGGGCCACCGGTGCAACGCATCAGAATGAACAGGCCTATGACTTGCTGTGCCTTGGAACCAGCATACCCCAGACGGTTGAAGGAGACACCAAAAGCTTTACCATCGATTTTATAGACTGGAAAAACCCTGAAAATAATTCCTATCACTGCACGGCGGAGTACAAGGTCGAGCGTATCGGGTTCCAGAAGCATTATATTCCCGACATTGTGTTGTTTGTAAACGGCATTCCTTTGGTTGTCATCGAATGCAAACGGTCCGCATACACCCAGACTAAAAAAAAGCCGATTGATCTTGCCATTGACCAGCTTGACGATTATCAGGCCAAGGACGGAATCCCTCAGCTTTTTCTCTACAGCCAACTGATTCTGGCTTTGGCACGCGATAAGGCTCGTTACGGCACAACCGGTACGGCGCGGCAATTCTGGGCGGTCTGGAGGGAAGATCATCTTGACCCTACCATTCAAAAATTACTACATCAACCGCTCGATCAAGAAGATATCGACAGACTATTGTCCATGCCTTTTGCAGATGTCCGCAACGATTTTCTGACTATTCTTGAGAAGGGTAGAGAAGTCTATGAACAGGACCGGGCGCTTTATGCCCTGTGCCGCCCGGAGCGCTTATTAGAAATCGCGTATAAATTCATCCTCTATGACGGCGGCATAAAAAAGATTGCCCGGTATCAGCAGTATTTTACCGCGCATGACATCATGGATCGCGTTATAAGCGCGGCTGCCAATGAACCGCGACGAGGCGGGGTGGTCTGGCACACCCAGGGCAGCGGCAAATCGCTGACCATGGTCATGTTGGCAAAATCACTGGCCTTGCGAACGGATATTCTGAATCCCAAGGTTATTCTGGTTACGGACCGGATTGACCTGGACGATCAAATCTGCGGGACATTCAGGGCTTGCGGTTTGGAACCAGAACAGGCCAATACCGGCAAGCATCTGGTGGATCTGCTTCTGGACCACCGCTCACACGTTGTCACCACGCTGATTCACAAGTTTGCTACGGCTGTTTCCAACCGAAAGTTGACCCGGGCGGACCGCAACACCTTCGTTCTGGTAGATGAAGGCCACAGAAGTCAGTACCATGAACAGCATGCGCGCATGCGGCTGGCACTTAAAGGTGCTTGTTTCATTGCGTTTACCGGAACGCCCCTGGCCAAATCCGCCAAAAAAAACACCTTTGCCCAATTCGGAGACCTTTTCCGTCCGGCCTATACGATTGCACGCGCTGTGGAAGACAAGGCCGTTGTACCGCTCCTTTACGAGGGACGGCATGTGCCTCAAGAAGTAGAAAAAAATGCCATCGACGGCTGGTTTGAAAAGCTCACGTTAGGGCTGACCAAAGACCAGAAAGCAGACCTGAAACGAAAGTTTTCCACCGAGCGCCAACTCAACAAAGCCACCCAAAAAGTTCGCATAATTGCCTGGGATGTCAGTCTGCATTATACGGTGGCCTACCAGGGAACCGGGCTTAAAGGGCAGCTGGTTACGCCCGGCAAAGAAACGGCCCTTAAGTACAAACAGTTCATGGACGAGTTTGGCCTGGTCTCAACCGAAGTTTTGATTTCCGCGCCTGCCGCGCGTGAAGGTGAAGATAAAGGATTCGAGCCGTCTCAAACAGAGAGCGCTTTCTGGCAGGAAATGATGGACCGGTATGGCTCTGAAAAAAATTACAACAAACAGCTGATCAACGCCTTCAAACATGGTGACAATCCTGAAATCATCATCGTTGTCGACAAACTAATCACCGGTTTTGATGCCCCGGCAAACACGGTGCTTTATCTGGCCCGCAAGCTGAAAGAGCACACCCTGCTTCAGGCCATTGCCCGCGTCAACCGCCTTCATGAAGGCAAGGAATACGGGCTTATTCTTGATTATAGCGGTGTTATTGAAGAGCTGGACCAGGCCATCGATTTTTATAGCCTGCTTGCCGACTATGACCGGTCGGATTTGGAAGAGACGGTTACATACATTGCGGATAAGGCTGCTGAATTGCCGCAACTGCATTCAAACGTTTGGGAGCTGTTCAATGAAGTGAAAGGCTCGAAGGATCCGGAAGTCTATGAAGTACACTTGCGTGATGCTGACCTGCGCAACAAGTTTTATGAGCGATTCAGTCTCTTTGCGCGTACGCTTGCTCTTGCTCTCTCGTCCGCCAACTTTTTGGAAACCACCCCACCGAAAACGATCAACACATACAAGGCTGACCTTAAGTTTTTCCAGAATCTCAGGGCGGCGGTCACCCAACGCTATCAGGAGGCGATTAATTTCTCAGAATATGAACCCAAAATTAAGAAATTGATCGATACGCACGTTGGGGCCAGTGAAGTTGAGCAACTCTGCGAACCGATTAATCTTTTAGATGCCAAACAGCGCCAAAAAATGCTTGAAGATAACGGCATGACTGCGAGTGCCAAGGCTGACATGATTGCTTCTGCGACTCGGCACGTTATCGAGCAGGAAATCGCTAAAGATCCTGCTTTTTACAGGAAGTTTTCCAAACTCTTAGAGGATGTGATCGAAGCCTACCATGCAGGAAGACTTCAGGCCCTGGAAGCCCTTGAAAAGATTAAGGACATATCGACCAAAGTCGTCACGCACACGGATGACGACATCCCTTCTGAGCTTATCGGAAAAGATATGGCGCGTCGTTATTTTGGATGCGTTTCCGAGACTCTGGCTGAATACGGCGAGGCTAAGGATAAACCCGGAACAGATATTTCGCTTCAAGTTTCTGAAAGGATAACCCCCTATAAAATCCGTGACTGGCGCACCAATCAGGATGCGATCAACAAAATGCGGGGCGAGATCGACGACATCCTTTTTGAAGTTGTAGAGCAGCACGGCCTTGATCTTTCATTGGATGACCACGATGCCATCATTGACCGTTGCATAGAGGTGGCAATTGCAAATGAAGATTAAGGCTGAAAAACATATCTTGGAGTTCGGCTCTCGACAGATTCCATATCGATTACACCGCGCCGACCGCAAGCGTCTGCGCGTTGTTGTGTCTCCGGAACTGACCGTGGATGTATTTGCGCCCAGGTCCGTCAATGATGATCAGATTCATCTGACTGTGAAGAAGAAGGCTCCCTGGATAGCGCGGACGCTCGACAAGTTGGAATCTTATCACCCCTTGCCGGCGCCAAAGCGATATGTCAGCGGGGAAACCCTCGTTTATCTGGGCAGGCAATATCGCCTTAAAGTTGTGAAAGGCTCAAGGCAGCCGGCCAAACTACTGGGCCGTTTTCTCTGGGTATGGGTTGAAGACAACAATGATACGAAAAGCGTAAAGCAGGCTGTCGATCAATGGTATCGAAAACGAGCACAAGAGACCTTGGGTCGGTATTTGGAAAAATGTTACACCGTTGCGTTTCGCCACGGTGTGCCGGAGCCTTTGCTGGTAATTCGCACCATGCACAGGCGATGGGGAAGTTGCAGCAATAAAGGTCGAATAACACTCAACGTTAATCTGGTCAAAGTGCCCGTGCATTGCATTGAATACGTTATCACGCATGAGCTATGCCATTTAATGCACAACAACCATTCAAAAGAATTTTTCTCCCTCTTGACCCGTTGTCAGCCAGATTGGCGTAAGCGAAAAGAAACGTTGGGCCGGTTCAGGCTTTCGTGAATGCTATCCGAAGGTAATCTTTTTATTGCGTCGGATATTATTTTTTACGCAATAAAAACGCAATAAAACAACTATTTCTACTGCATTCAAATGATTAACTTTA
>JAQYVS010000210.1 GCA_030145365.1 Desulfofustis sp.
CCAATATCTTCTTTTAACTGCTCCGACATGTTCTCGTCCTCTAGGTTAAAGCCTTATTTAAACAATGGCAGTGACTGAGCCAGTGCCATTAAATATTTATTCAGCTCAAGCACTTGCTGTTCGGTCCTTAATCTCAATACAGAGTACGATGAAAAACCGTTATCCCTGTCTTGTCGCGGCATACACTATAGACACCCGACACCCACTTTCAAGCATAAAAACCAATTCGCCAACAATTCAAAATATCAGGGTGTACTCCCATTTTCCGCGGTACAGGAAATCAATAGCTCTTTTTGCTGATCGGACAATGCTTCTTTCGCTTCGATTACGTCTTTACCTATCTGCGCTGCTAAATCCTGCACCCCGCTGAACTTTCTCTCGTCGCGTAAAAATTTCAGAAGATTAAGTTTTATCTGTTTTCCGTAAATATCTTTATTGAAGTTAAATATATGTGTTTCAGCCACCAGGGCCTGCTCACCAAATGTCGGGTTGTAGCCGATATTGAGAACACCTCCATAACATCTGTCCTCGCAGATGACCTGAACCACATAGACACCGATCCTCGGTACCAGATCCTCTTCATTGACTTTCAGATTTGCTGTGGGAAAACCGATCTCACTACCGCCGCGTTTTTTTCCAACCTGAACCATACCCCTTATCTGATATGGCCTGCCCAGCAGTTGCCGGGCATCCATCATTCTGCCTTCGGCAACCAGGTTGCGGATCTGGGTTGAACTTACCAGCAGCTGATGTTCATAATACGCGTCAACCACTGTTACGGGAAAGTTCTTCAACCGCCCCTGCTCCTGCAAAAACTTGGTGTCACCAACTCTACCTTTGCCAAAAGCATAGTCATAACCGACCACCAGTTCAGACATGCCGATGGTATCGAGCAGAATATCCTGAACAAAACGTTCAGCAGTGGTTGCTGCAAAACTGCGGTTAAAAGGAATGATGACCAGAGTGTCAAGGCCTGCTTTTTCAATCTGCTCGATCTTTTGCTCTACTGTAGAAATCAGCTTGATACCATTGGGTCGCAAGACCCTGAGCGGGTGTGGGTCAAAGGTCACGACAACGCTGCACCCATGGTTTGTGGTAGCTTTTCTTACCACCTGTGAAAAAAGCTGTTGATGGCCAAGGTGGACCCCATCGAAGTTACCGATGGTCACACAGGCATTTTCAAAAGGAGAACTTATGTTTTCAAGATTCCAGAATAGTTCCATTTTCCTTTCAGATCTTGCTTATTTTTCGTCTCTACTTTCAAGAAAGTCTTGACAAAACCGGGTTCAGAAATCATATTCACCACACGAATGCCGAAGTGGCGGAATTGGTAGACGCGCTAGGTTCAGGGTCTAGTGGGGGTTTCCCCGTGGAAGTTCGAGTCTTCTCTTCGGCACCAGTAATAATCCAAAGCTTGCAGCCCATAGGTTGCAAGCTTTTTTTATTTATCCCTTTTGCCTCTAACAATAGTAATTCAGCCGGCTATTACCAGGCTGCCGCGTTTTAATACGATTGTTCTGATTGTATTTATATCCAGTCATTAAAAACAAAAGGCTTGTAACCAAATAAAGTTACAAGCCTTTCTCAATGGTGCCGAAGGCGAGATTCGAACTCGCACGACCGTGGGCCACTACCCCCTCAAGATAGCGTGTCTACCAGTTCCACCACTTCGGCATCGCTATTGTGTCTTTGACTCGCTGTCAGCCGGTTGCTGCTCAGAGGTCTTTGTCATTTCAGTTTCCGATGGAACCACCAGCTTTGGTTCAGCAACGGCTGTTGCTTCCTGTTTTGCTTGATCTTTTGTAATTTCACTCATGACCGAACCAGACCCGTTCTGGGAGGCTAGATAGGCTAGAGCAACGGAAGTGACCATAAAGACAACTGCTGAAAATGTTGTGACTTTATTCAGCAGAGGTATCGGCCCTTCTGTTCCAAACAGTGATTGACTGGAGCCTCCGAACGTGGCACCGATATCGGCTCCTTTGCCGTGCTGAAGAAGCACGATGCCGATCAGAAACAGGCAGACAATGACATGAACGATGATCAACAGGGTTTCCATCTGATATAACAGCTCTTATTGATAATTAATTATACGCCCGAATGACTCGCCATCTAAGGCAGCTCCACCGACCAATGCCCCGTCGATATCGGGCTGAGACATCAGGTCATCAACGTTAGCCGGTTTAACCGAGCCACCATACAATATTCTCAACTGCTCGGCAACACCTTTTTCATACAGCTCTTCGATCAATTTACGGATGAACCCATGGGCCTCCTGGGCCTGCTCAGTGGTAGCCGTTTTGCCGGTTCCTATTGCCCAGACAGGTTCATAGGCGATGACGACCCGAGCCATATCTTCAGCCGATACTCGAGCCAGGCCCTCCCGGACTTGCTTTTCCAACACGGTAAAAGTTTGCCCACCTTCACGTTCGCTTAGAGTCTCGCCGATACAGAGTACAATCATGAGTCCGTGCTTGAGGCCGCCGACAAGCCGATTGTTGATCATTTCATCACTCTCACCAAAAATCTGGCGCCGTTCGGAATGCCCAACAATTGCCGCAGTTGCCCCCTGATCTTTCAACATAAGCGGAGATATCTCTCCAGTAAACGCTCCCTGTTCTTCCCAGCATACATTCTGACCGGCAAGTATCACTGGTGAATCTCCCAGCTTCTCTGAAGCCGCTGCCAGCGCGGTGAATGGTGGAGCCAGCAGTACGTCTCTATCATGTATGTTTTTACAACTGCTCAGTATATCTCCAGCAAGTTTTTGTGCTTCGGCACCTGTTGTATGCATTTTCCAGTTACCGGCAATAAGTGTACGTCTTGACATTAGTCTCTCCAATTTTTTATGATAAAACATCCACACCGGGGAGCGTCTTTCCTTCCATTAGCTGCAGGAAAGCACCTCCACCGGTGGACATATAGCTGATATCTCCAGCAACACCTGCTTTCTTAACAGCAGCATTGGAATCGCCGCCTCCAGTTATCGACAAAGCATGACTGGCAGCAACGGCATGGCAGAGCGCCATGGTTCCCCGGGCAAATGGATCCATTTCAAAGGCTCCCATCGGACCGTTCCAGACAATAGTTTTGGCATCAGCCAAAGCTTCTTGAAAATAGGTTGTGGTGGCTGGGCCGATATCAAGAGCCAGCCAGTTTTCTGGAATATCTTTAACGGTTACATTTTTTGTAACGGCCTCT
>JAQYVS010000386.1 GCA_030145365.1 Desulfofustis sp.
ATCTCTGAGGTTGTACCCGCCGAGCATTTCAATTTTGTCCCTGAATACCAGATTACCATGGATCAGCTCTAGAGCTGCCTTGATTCTTGAATCCTCTAAAAATATATCGGGAACAATCAAGTCATATCGCTCTTCGGCAATCGGCACAAAATCAAGGTCAAGCGCATTTGCTGCAGCTCGAATTCCCATGCCGGCATCAACACTTCCACTGGAGACGGCAACAGCTACATTCATATGTGTATACTCTTCATGATCATATCCGGGTATTTGATCCGGGTCAAGACCGGATTCACCTATGATTTTATCGGTTAAGAGTCTTGTTCCTGATCCTTTCTGGCGGTTAATGAATTTCAGATTGCCAGAGACAATATCGCTAAATGAGCTGATGTCTTTGGGGTTGGACTTTGCGACGATCAATCCCTGTTCGCGATAGCAGAGATTGATCAGGTGCAGAGGCATACCGGATAAGAATCTTTTGATAAAACTAATATTATATTCACCACTATCCTCATCCAGTAGATGAGTCCCGGCAATATGCGCTTCACCTCGTTTGATGGCCATGATACCACCCATGGAGCCGACATGGGCCGATGCCAACCGAACAGGCGGTTTCAACTGGTGCAATTGATTTGCCATAAGATCGAGAATATTGTCGTGACTTCCGATCACAACCAGAGTCGAGTCAACTTCGGTTTTGCTTCGCAACATTTCGATCCTGACCGCTTCTCCAGCACCAATTCCTTCACTCCCAGCAGGGATCGTCAGCAGGCCGTCAGCTCGAACCATTGACATCACTGAACCTGCACCTTTGCCTGAGGGGGTGGCGATAAGTTTACCGCCGACCTGGCCAAGCGTAACCCTGACGAATTGATCAACACCCATGGATGAGTGCATTGGTCGTGACATGATGGCATCTGTGTATTCGCGAGGTGGTGGGCTTATCCCAGAAAAACCGTACAATAAATCACGCCCGAAGAGCTGGAGTGTAAGCAGGGCAGAAATAGGGTATCCCGGCAGTCCAACAACCGGCGTATCTCCAATTAAAGCGAGAATAACCGGCTTTCCTGGTTTTATTGCAACCCCGTGGACAATTATTTTGCCGAGATTCCCCAGAACCTGGGTCGAAAAATCTTTGGTCCCGGCAGACGCACCGGCATTTGTGAAGACAATATCAGATTCCTCGGCTGCCTTTCCGATTGTTTCTAAAAGCAGATCCGGGTCATCAGACACCGGTGACAGAACACGCACATCGGCGCCCCATTGACGTAGATAACCGGCGAGGATGCGAGAATTGAATTCGATAATCTGTCCTGGCTTTCCATCGGTTCCTGGGGCTATCAATTCTGAGCCGGTGGGGATAACACATACTCTTGGCTGAGCCTGAACTTCAATATCCGTGACACCGGCAGCGAGCATGGCTCCCTGATCGATCGGTCTGATACTATGGCCTTCCGGTACAATCATCTCGGTGGCTACGATATCTTCACCTACGGTGCGTATGTGTTGCCATGGTGTCGCGGGATGGATCAGTTCGATGAAGCCATTGTCAAGCCAGTGAACATCTTCGATCATAACCACTGCATTGTACATTTCAGGAACGGCATTGCCGGTATTAACCGGGTGAAATTTTTCGGGTTCGAGATCAATAGGAGTAGCTTCACTGGCTCCGACCAGGTCTTGAAAGTTGACAGCCACACCATCCATGGCTGAAGCGTTGTAGCTCGGAGAGGAGTGAGTGGCAAAAACAGGTTGCGCAGTAATTTTACCAAGCGCGTCGTCTACGCTTATCCTTGTGGCGTTATTCTTTGAAAAAAAACCGACGTCTACAAGGGCGTCATGCCAACTCTTCTTCGCTTCTGATAATGGCTGATTAGTTACGTATATTGAATCGTGTTTCATTGATAGAGATAAACCTCAACAAGTTCTTCTTGGCTGACCCCTTGGGAATCTTCTTCTATAAAAAAATAACCTTGGGCTTTGGATAGCGTTGAAATGGCCCCGGAACGGCCGAGTACAGGATATGCCAGTAGCGTGTCCTCTTCCTGAACAAGCTGAACACGGATAACATCAAGACGTCCGGCAGCAGAATTAATATTTCTCATCAGTCTGGCTTGAACAATTGCTTGAAAGTCGGTTGAATCGAGGGGGCAGCCGGAAAGAGCGGAGATGGCAGGTCTGACAAACAAATCAAAGCAGACCATGGCTGAAACGGGATGACCGGGTAAGCCGAAAATAGGCGTGTGTTCACATAGCCCGATTATTACCGGTTTGCCAGGTTTTAGCGAAACTCCGTGGACCAGGATCCCAGGTTGTCCCATTCGCTCAATAGCCTGCTCTCCCAGATCACGCATACCTACAGAACTGCCGCCAGAAAAAAGTACCAGCTCTGTTTCATTAACTGCCTTCTCAATGGTGGAAAAAAATATAGACTCATCGTCTGCGACAATTCCATAGTCGACGACTTCGACTCCACACTGATTAATCAGCCCAGAGAGTGCGATGCTGTTGATATTGCGAATTTTACCAGGGGCAATTGGAGCTTTGAAATCAATGATCTCATCTCCAGTTGAAACGATTCCAACTCGTATCTTTTTGAATACGCTGAGCTCGGCAATACCAAGTCCGGCCAACAGTCCAAGCTCCTGAGCTCTGAGCCGTCGGCCAGCAGCTATGGCAAGATCACCAAATCTGATATCATCTCCTTTCCTGATCACATTGGTGCCTGATCCAATGCCTTTTACCACTTCTATAAGCTTCTCATCCACTGGAACCGTGTGTTCATGCATGACGACACCATCGGCTCCTTCCGGTAATAAACCTCCAGTTGGAATCTTGTAACAACTTCCCCTGTGGATCGCACCTTCAGGCATCATCCCCATGAAGACTTCACCGGTTATATCAAGATAGGCTGGAAGTGATTGGCTGGCTCCAAAGGTGTCTGTGGCAACCACCGCATATCCGTCCATGGTTGAACGGTCGGTATTGGGCAGGTCTTCAGGTGAGGTAATATCCTGAGAGCTGATTCGACCAAGGGCCTGAACCAGTTCAACGGTTTCCTGGGGTGGTGTAATGGCCTTGAGTTCAGACAGCAGACGCTGCCGGGCCACTGAAACCTGTGTCAGCTGATCCCGGCCAAGCATATCGCGGGTTTTTTGTGAGCCAGTCATTTAATGTGTCTGTATGAAGATTTCAGGGTGGGCTGAGATACTGTTTTTTAAATCAGAAGTATGAATGGTATGGCCATCAAAGACAAGATCCCCGAGCGCTTTAACTATACTCGGTCTTAGATCGAGAAAAGATAATAATTCCATAGTCTTGAGTCTTATTCCACGAGTGAAAAGTTCTGGGCCTCGATCCAGAGCCACCGTGTTAAACAATTTTACCTGCACATCCACATAACTTCCGCCAGATACTCCTGAAGAATTTGTTCTGGATTTTTTTAATGCTCCGACCGGACTGCCTTTTCTTAAAATAGCACCGGCAAGACCAGGCATTGCCGCAGAAAGAGCGATTACAGCTTTCTCACCGATGATTGTGGCCTCCATATCATCCAGTGCATCTCCATTGAAGAAAATGGTTTGGATCTCATCGACAATATACTTTTCAGAAAAGCCTTCAATGCTCATCAAAAAGGATAAAATACTTTCGCCTTCAGCAGTGCTTCTAAAAAAGCCTGATTGTAGAACTGTTACTAAGCGTAAAAGAATATCATCCGGACAACTAAACAATAGAGTCGGTGCTGTTGATTTTGATTTGGTCATTATAGTTTTCATTGTGGTCAGCCGGCTTGCGTAATAACAGGTAATGATTTAGTGTTCCAAACAATTTGTAACACTTTGTTTATAGTAAAAGAATCGGCTCGTAAAGGTTTAAATAGCAATGAGCAAACTGGTTTCTCTTACTGCTTTGGAGAATGCACTATGAAAGATAATACATTATTGAAAATCGACAATTTTCATCG
>JAQYVS010000415.1 GCA_030145365.1 Desulfofustis sp.
GAGTGGGCATATTACTTGAATCGTTTTCGTGGGTGGGTAATTTCTGCCGCGCTGCCTGTTCAGGAAAAAAAGTCGGCCTCCATAAAGCACGTAAGGCGACCCAGTACTCCAAGCGTTAATTGCTCTATTGCAAGAAGTAACTAAAGTAAAAAATCAACAACACCGCCTCTTACGAAGAGCGACGGTCTCATGGGGGATCGTCTAGTGGTAGGACTGCGGACTCTGACTCCGCCAGCGGGGGTTCAAGTCCCTCTCCCCCAGCCAAGTACAGATTTGCGAATCTATGCTCCGATTACATCCGGAGCAGGATGTCCATTGGCTTTACATTGAGCGCGGTAAATTTCCAGCACGGTACCGGCATCAAGCACGGCTTCAACATTTCCGTCTCTGTCCAAATCAAGATTGGCACCTTTTATCGCAAACCAGATGTCGGTAATTTCTACATTTGAATCGGGGACGTGAAGCGTGTGAATCGCATTAGCTGGTTCAAACAGATAAGAACCAGCTGTATTTATTTCCGGATACTCGAGATAGCGCCAGGATCCACTTAAAGTAAATGCCATTCCCTGGCAGAGAAGTGGTCTCAATCCTCGAATCCGTGACTGAAAATGGTTTCTTCTGCCAGGGCAAGGGGTTGGAAGATACCCATGGGTAAATAGCCGGAGTACGAGGGAAAAACATAATCAAGCGTCTCGGATGTGTTTTGACATCTCACGGCAAGAAACTCACTCAGGACGCGGCGAAAATCGGTGGTGGTCGCCAATACACCCTCAAATAACTCGGGCATGGTCGTGCCATTTTTTGGATTCGGGAAGTCAACAAATCCATCGGCCGTGCCCGGATAGAGCCCGGGCCATTCGCCATAAAGCGCACTGCCGTTCACCTGCTTGCCCAGCACCATCATGAGATTGCCGTTGCCGTGATCCGTACCGTTGGAAATTTTCTGGTAAAGACGCCGCCCGAACTCGCTCTGGATAATGACTGTCGTGCCGTCAGCGTAGCCGCCTCCGCTCTGATCCAGGTCATCGAGAAACGCAGCCGAGCCGCGTACTCCCGCAGACTCAAAAAACCTCACCGCTGGAACGTCACACAGCCGCTCCCGCACATCTCTGTGCTTCGCGACACCGGGACATCCTGACCAATGGGCCAGGAGATTAAAGCGCGTATTTGAGATCGATATCGCCTAAGAGCGCCTACTTTTGGTGAAACCTGCAGCAGCGCCGGCCAAGCCGGCATGGCGGTGTGGAATTCAGCCCCCGGTATCTAACAAGCGCAGGTCTCATGGTAAAGGGCTTTTGTTCTCCTTATACTCTCGCTTTCGTTGGGCAATGGTGGACTGAGAGCAACGAAATATAGCCGGTTATGACCGCCATTTCCAGGTGACTGCTGCAAAAATCAAGAGGGAAATAACCCTGTTTTCAGGTCTGAAAGATTCAGTTTCTGATGAATTAATTGCCGGATAGTTTCAAACCCTTACGGCTATCGGAACCAGGCACTGCTATTTGTAATCTTCCAGAGCCTCAGACAAGTCTTCATCAAAAACAACATCTTCAATAAGGTTATCGAGCGTCTTGCCCATCACTTCAGTCCATGTTTTCACATAACCAGCTGCGGTTTTTTCCTTAAAGTTACCGGAATAAGTCGACTTGTAGATGGTTGTATTTGTTTTCGCGTCAACAAACTCAAGGGTGGATTGAATATCCCCAATAAATTCTATCGTCGCGAAATTCATGTCCGTATCAAACCAGAAGCGATCAACGGTTCCCGAAATCCTGACCCGGCCATCATCTTCGATCAAATGACCATTGTCTTTGATAGCGTCTATTATTGCGTTTTCAACGATCACATCCACAGGCTCCTCGGAAGTTATATCAGCCGTGTTCGTACCAAAGCCATTTTTTTTCCAACCTATACGAGCTTTATCAAGCCTGGCGTCTTCCAATTGCGGAGGCGAGAAGCTTATGCCTTTTGTATCACTTAAAGGTCCGATGATGTTTGCTTCCTCATCATGCTCAACCTTGAGGGTTGCATCGGTAAAGGCGCAGGCCTGAACCAGAAGTACCGCTGCCATAATGACAATTTTCTTCATCTTGCTTACTCCTTCGTGCTGTAGATAATTTTATTCGCCAGACGCTTTGCTGCCTTATTCAGAACCGCTTCCAGCTCCAAATTTACAGGGGAGTCTTCCATCAAGAAAACGTTATAAGGGTGCTGGTTTTTATTGGTGATATAGAACTTTTCCTTTTCCTGCTTTTCGTTACTTTTCGCAGTTCGACTCGAAAAGCTTGCTTCGAAAGTGGTATATGCTGAAATCATTCTGGTTGAAGTGTCGACCATTCTGAAACCGTATTGATCGGGGTAAACATTCAATACAATGCCATTATTAACGTCTTTGCTATTTTCTACCCAAACAGCTTCAAAGCCGCTTGATTCCAGCTTATCATTGAGGGTGTCGAGAAAATCTGTCTTCCAGCTGTCTTTATTGATTAGCGGTCGCAGTTCTTCTCTTTTGCGCGAGTCCCTGTCACTTTCTATCCCCGACTGGATACCGGCTCCAATAAGCCCACCGATCACAGCGCCGGTTGCATTTGTTAATGCCCGGTGATAAATGATTTCGAATTTGCCTTCACCGATGATGTCGATATAAACGGTTTTGGTGTCAGCAGCATAGGATGATATTGAAAGCAGAAGCATCACTGCCATACAGGTCAGAACTTCTTTCTGTAACATCATGGTTCTCTGAGAAAGAAACTGTGTTTTTATCAACGCCTGATTTAAGTATATACCTATCCTACTGTTTTAGCTCTATTTTTAGCGCCGCTATATGTGCTGGCCCGACCTCACAACAACCGCCCATGATCCTGGCACCGGCTGCCAGCCAACCCATAGCGTGATCGAAGTAAGCCTGCGGTGTGACATCGATCCTTGATGGGGGAATGGACTCTTCGCCATGAAAATCCCACTTTT
>JAQYVS010000107.1 GCA_030145365.1 Desulfofustis sp.
TTGTCCTTCTGGGCCGAAACCCGCTTATTCAGCAAACGGGCAGTACCGCCGATGGAGGTGATCGGATTGCGCAGGGCATGGACCAATTGGGCTGACATCTGGCCAAGGGCAGTATATCGTTCTGCCTCAACCAGGAGATCTTTGCTTTCTTCAAGCTCCTGGGTAATGAGTTCCAACTCATCAATTTTTATCTGCATATCCGCATATAACCTGGATTGCTCAATGGCCAGGCTGGCCTGTCCTGCCAGAATTTCAAGTGCTTCCACGTCAGTCCGGTCGATTTGTTGCCTGGTGACAAAATTGTCAGCAATGAGCACGCCCAGAGCCCTGCTCGGTGAGTAGAGCGGTACAATTGCAAAGCTGTCTTCTCCCAACATTTCAATCAGTTCTTCGGGAATATGGATTTCTGCCTGTCCCCGGTTGACCAGAATAGAGGTTCTTGTACGGCAGGCATGGATCAGCGGATGTTCCAACTCGGAGGAAGGTACCGAGAGCGATCGTACAATCTCGTTGATCACTGTATCACTTTTCAGACTACCGGAGTTTATTCGTTGGAAAAGATCATGGAGATTGAGCTTCTCCCGTCTCATTTCATCCCAGATTCCGGTGGCCTCCTCTCTGTTTGCCGGCCCTATGGCGAGTTCTCCTTTAAGCTGTTTTCCTTCATCGTCAAAAAGGGCAAGAAAAGCCCGGTTGAACTTCAATCCCTGATCCGAAGTAATACCGATGAGAATGGTTTTAAGAACACCCTCCAACTCCTTGGCATCCAGATAGGCACTGTTCATCATCAGATTGAGCTGGTGGAGGAATTGAGTTCGCCGATTGGTAAGCTGCAGTTCCCGCTGGAAATTTCTATTGTCAATCGCCAGTCTTCTTTTTTTCAGGGTGCGCTTCACCGTATGGTACAATTGCTTAATATCAACCGGCTTGGGGAGATAGTCATCGGCGCCACGACGCAGACAGCCGAGGGCAACCTTCAGATCTGTAGTACCGGTTACCATGATAATCCCCAGATCGGGATTGTTGTTCACCAGATCAGGAAGTATCTCGTCGCCCCCTCGGTCCGGTAGTCCAATATCCAGGAGAACCAGAGCAACCTGATGCTGTGCAATAAGTTCAAACAATTGCTTGGCACTGTTTGCTGATAGAGAGGAAAGGTTGTTCTTCTGCAGGTAGGTCTGGATGATGGTCACCTGCTCCGGTGAATCGTCCACAATGATAATGAATTCATCACTATCGAGCAGTCTCGTAAGAGAGGCGTCGGTATCCTGATTGGCGGATGAAAGAAATTCTACCATAATGCTATCCGGCAATTATTACCCCGCCAGGGAACATGAAGTTGGCACCCGCTTATATTTTTGTTGGCCAACGGGCTGAGTCCCCTGTTTTTTAGGGTGTTCATCTTGTTTTAGTTTACCGGTTTGGTTGAAAAATAAAAATAAAAATCGTATAACCAGTAGCATTCGGAATATACCGTTAAACTTGATTATCACTACAATCGTGCCTCCCGTTTCGGTGGTATAAGGACACATCTGTGAAAAACTTTTTCTCCATCGATGGGCCACTGGCAGAGCACCTGGATAATTACGAATCCCGTCCCGATCAGATTTTGATGGCTGGGGCCGTCGACGATTTTCTGACAGCTCCTGAACAGGGCGTTGCCGGGATGCCTGATTATGCCCGAGTTCTCGTGGTTGAGGCGGAAACGGGTATCGGCAAGAGCCTGGCTTATCTGGTTCCGGCGATTTTGTCTGAAAAACGTATCGTTATTTCAACGGCCACGATAAATCTTCAGGACCAACTGATAGAAAAAGAAATACCCCTGGTGTCTCAGGTTCTAGGCCATGAGGTTTCTGCTCTCTGCGTAAAAGGCAGGCAGAACTATTTGTGTCTGTACCGCTGGTATCAGTATCGAAATTCACCGCAGTTAACACTGGTTGGTGATGAGGATTGTGATCGTATTGAGCGCTGGCTCGATGATACCGAGACGGGGGATCGGGCTGAACTCGAATGGTTGGCAGATCGCGCCCCATTGTGGCCGAAAATTTCAGCCCACTCCTATCAATGTCTGGGTGGTGAGTGTCCTGAGGCCTCTGCCTGTTTTATTAACCGGTTGAGAAAGAAGGCCGGTTCTGCAAGAATTCTGGTGGTCAACCATCATCTCTATTTTTCTGATCTTGCCCTTCGACGGAGGGGATTTGGGGAGATACTGCCGCGCCATGAAGGCGTGGTTTTTGACGAAGCACATCATCTCGAACAGGTGGCAACATCGTTTTTCGGTGCCAGTTTCAGCCAGTATCAGGTCTATGATCTGGTTGGTGATATTGTTCAGCAGGCTGAAGCAGAATTGTCTGAGGAAATGGCAGATCGGATAATCGGGGCAAGCCGGGGAGTCAAGCAGCGGGTGGAGAGCTTTGTCGCCTTGTTTCCACAAAAACGCGGACGCTTCAATCTACTGGAATTTGTCCGGCAGAATGATAACTGGTCGTCTGAAGTCCAGCTTGTGGTCGACGGCCTTAAACGTCTGGCCGAAAATCTTGACGATATCTGTCGCCAACACGAGAACTGGCAGACCCTTGGGGAGCGGGCTCGTGAGTTGCACCGGACTCTTGTTTTTGTTGGATTAACCGATCCGGAACAGCAATCGGATTCACACGTCTACTGGTACGAGAAAAAGGAGCGGGCACTTAATCTGTCGGCAACTCCGGTAGATGTCTCGGAAGATCTAAAAGACACGCTGTATTCGATGGTGCCCATCTGCGTTCTTACCTCCGCCACACTCTCCAGCGGCAATAGCTTTGCTTATATCCTGAGGCGATTGGGGCTTGCCGAGGATACGCTGACCCTGCAATTCAAATCTCCGTTTAACTACAAAGAGAGAAGTATCCTGTATATTCCCGAAGCTTCTTTTCCTGAACCATCTGCTTACGGCTATGAAACTGCTTTGTGTGAGCGGATTGAAGAGCTGCTGAACATTACCAAAGGAAGAGCGCTGGTTTTGTTTACCAGCTTCAGGGCAATGGATCTGGCAGCTGAGTATCTTACCAAAAACATACTCTATCCGATCCTGGTTCAGGGAACGGCCTCACGTTCCCGTTTGCTGGAGAGGTTTCGCGAACAGACGGATTCGGTGTTACTGGCCGTTGCAAGCTTCTGGGAAGGTGTGGATATTCCCGGAGATTCACTCAGCGGAGTGATCATTGACAAGCTCCCGTTTGAGGTGCCGAGTGATCCGGTGGTTCAGGCCCGTATGCAGGCCATTACCACAGACGGTGGAAATCCGTTTTTTGACTTTCAGATTCCCCGTGCGGTGCTGAGTCTGCGCCAGGGGGTTGGTCGTTTGATACGTTCCACCGGTGATGCTGGATTGATTTCGGTGCTGGATAGCAGGCTTTTCAGTAAACGCTACGGGAGTGTCTTTCTTAAAAGCCTGCCGCCTTCTCCAGTCGTCAGGGATATGGTTGAGATTCAGAACTTTTTTGGTATGTTGGATGATACATCAAAAACAAGCCTTGGTTGAACGATGGATTTGAAACATCTGATTATACATGAAGCTGCCCGAATAGATCAGGTGATGCGCGAAGACATCGACCGTTTGGCCGATGATCTGGACCCGTTGCTCATCGAGATACTCAACTACGGGCTTTTCAGTGGCGGTAAACGCATCAGACCATTGTTAACAATACTCTCAGCCCGTTTTTTCGGTGACAGCAACACTGACGTCTACCATCTCGCTTCAGCACTTGAATATTTGCATACGGCGACCCTGTTCCACGATGATGTGATTGATAGCGGGGATGAACGGCGAGGCGAGGCAACCGTCTATAAACGATTTGGATTGAGTGAAGCAGTTCTGGCGGGCGATTTTCTTCATGCCCATTCCATGGCCATGGTCGGACACTATGGTGGGGAGGCCGCTTTGTCGGTATTTTGCCAGGCAACCCGGGGGATGGTGGACGGAGAATTTAGTCAGTTGCGCAATGCTCGAAATCTCAATCAGTCGGAAGCTGATTATTTCTCCGTGGTAATGGGCAAAACGGCGCTTCTGATTGGTGCAGCATGCGAACTTGGGGCTCTGTTTGCAGGTGCTGATGAGCACGGCAGAGCAGGTCTGCGAACCTATGGGATTAATCTTGGATGTGCGTTCCAGATTGTTGATGATCTGCTTGATTATCTGGGAGACACCAGAAAAACGGGTAAGGCTGTGGGTAACGATTTGATGGAAGCAAAGATGACGCTTCCCTTGATTTATGCTCTGCAGCGGGCAGACGGAGCCGACCGGAGTAGACTGCTGGAAATTTTATCAGATGACAGGGCCCGGCAGGAATGTTTTCAGCAGGTATCCGGGTTGATAGACAAATATCATGGATTTGAAGACGCAGGCGAGAAGGCCAAGCAGGTTATTGGTGAAGCCATTGCGGCGCTGCCTGAATCTGCTGGAGATCACTCGGTACAACGATCATTTCTGGCTCTTAGCGATTATGTGTTGAACCGGGAAAAGTGAGTGTTTCAGGCGTTACCTAATGGCTCAAAAAAAGACAACCAGGACCAGGAAGACTGCTCCAAAGAAGCGGCCGGTTCGCAAGAAGAATAAGACCGGTGGTTTGTTTGCTTCGATCAGTATCGGAAAAAGTCTGATTTTTCTGCTGCTTCTCGGTTTTTTTATTGTTTCCATCGCTGTAGTCAGTTACGTGATTTTCTTCAGGGTGGTGGTTGCCGAGGAAAATTCAGTTTTTGGAAAGAGACCCGGCATTGCAGTTATATCGGAACGGACGAATCTGTGTAGTAAATTCTTTGTGTCGTAAATTCCTAAACGGAGTCTAAAGATGAGAATCGGTATAATTGGAACCGGGCGCCACGGAAGCCGGTATGCCAATCATGTTGTCAATGACATGCAGGATCTCGAACTCACGGCAATCGCCCGTCGCTCAGAGAAAGGCAAAGAACAGGCAGAGGCCTGGGGAGCATCCTATTTTTCTGATTTCAAGGATTTGATTGCCTCTGATCAGGTTGATGGTGTGATAGCAGCAGTCCCACCCGGACTGAACCTGAAGATCGGCGAATTGTGTGCCAGAGCAAAAAAACCGCTACTGCTGGAAAAACCGATGGCAACGAATTCCCGGGACGGGGCACAACTCGTACGTCTTATGGCTGAAGCTGCAGTCCCGCTGACTGTAGGACAGACGCTGCGTTACAATCCGGTGATCAGAAAGCTGCGTGAAGAATTGCCGAACCGGGGGACATTGTATACGCTTTATGCCAATCAGCGCCTTGAGCCATCTGTTCTAGACTGGCTGGAAAACCCGGCGGAGGCTGGGGGAGGTATAACCTTTCATATAGCGGTTCATGTGTTTGATGCTCTGCACTACATCACAGGATTGAAAGTGTTACGAGTGTCGGCAATGTGCCGAGCCTGCAAGACAAAAAACCTGGAGGACATGGCCTTGATCCATGTGGAGATGGAGGGTGGTGTCGCAGGAATTATCGATGTCAGTAAACTCAGTACTTCCCGAAGCGGACGCTATGAGTTTATCTGTGAGAAATCGCAGCTCCACGGTGATCAGATTCACGGTTATGTTGATGTGATATCGGCGGCAGGGGAGGAGCGAATCGGCAAGTTCTCTCAGGTGCCGACGGTTCTCGCTCTGCTTCAGGACTGGCAGTTATTTCTGCAAGGTGGCAGAGAAAATCCGGTGACCGGGGAAGATGGACTGTATGCAATTAGAGTCAGTGAAGCCAGTCTTGAATCTTCCGAGGATAGCCGCTGGGTGAATGTCTAGTCAAAACAGGATATCAAACACTGCTGCAGCCCAGACGACGCCAGCCAATATCAGGCTGAGAAGGACCGCGGCACTGCCCATATCTTTTGCCCGTTCGGCAAGTGTATGAAATTCAGGAGAAACCTTGTCGACCACCGCTTCAACAGCAGAATTCAGCAGCTCAACAATTAATACGAGACTATTGGCGGTAAACAGAAACAATTTCAGTACTGGTGCCACGGGAATCAGGATAATAACCGGCAACAGTATGACGAACATAATGGACTCCTGCCGGAACGCCTTTTCGTTTCGATAGCAGGCTAGCAAACCATTACGCGAATACTTAAAAGCACTGATTATCCTGGCAATACCTTGTTTTGTTTTAGGTTTTTCCATGGATTAATGTTTGAATGAGCGCTGTCCGGTGAACATCATTGCAACTTTGGGGCTGGCCTCATTACAAGCCTGAATTGTTTCAAAGTCACGCATCGATCCACCAGCCTGCAGAATCGCACTGACACCCTGCTGAATACCGACATCGGCGCCGTCTCTGAACGGGAAAAAGGCATCTGAAATCATCACTGACCCGGGTAGTCCGGCCCGGTCCTGTTTGACCTGTTGATCGATGTGTTCTAATTCTTCCTGTTTGATTTCTTTTTTTGTTATTGCCAGTTCCATATCGGCATGGGACATGTTGAATCGATCAAAACATAGAATATCCGCGTACTTGATATAGGCCTTGTGGACGGCGATTTCGGCAACTCCCACTCGATCCTGCTCCCCGGTTCCGATTCCGACTGTACAGCCGTCTTTTACGTAGAGTACCGAATTTGATGTCACTCCATGTTCAACCGCCCAGCCGAAGATCATATCATCTATTTCCCGTTGATCCGGCCGGCG
>JAQYVS010000132.1 GCA_030145365.1 Desulfofustis sp.
GTGGTTACGACTTTACCAACACCGCAGGCTTTGAGTTGTTCAATATTTTCCATGGCCAGGGACTGATAGAGATATTCATTGCCCATTTTGCGCATCGGTTCACCGCAGCACTTCTCATCCTTGCCAAGGATACCAACTCGAATCCCGGCTTTTTGGCAAAGGGTTATGAAGCTTTTGGCAATTTGGATATTTCGTTTATCAAAAGAACCGTAACAGCCGACAAAATACAGAATGTCAACGTCTGAGTCTTCTGCGATCGTTTTCACACCAAGTTCCTGCGCCCAATCTCCCCGTGAGGCGTAACCACTGCCCAATGGATTTCCATTAACTTCAGTCTGCTCCATTGCAGCCATAACCTCTTCACCGGGGAATTCCCCTTCCATCAAAACCATCGACCGACGTAATTCAACAATCTTAGAGACATGTTCAATCGAGGCTGGGCAGATTTCCTGACATGCCCGACAGGTTGTACAGGCCCAGAGGGCATCTTTGCCAATGATGTTGATCAGATTTTCACCGGGGCTGGTAAAGGCCGTTTCTCCGATCTGGTTGACCACTTTCATGGGTGACAGCGGTTTATCAGTATTCCATGCCGGGCAACGATCCTGACAGCGTTTGCACAGGGTACAGGCATCAGCATCGAGGATATCTTTCCAACTCAGATCCTCAACGGCTGTAGCCCCAAATTTTTCAGCCTCTTCATCTTCCAGATCAAGATTAACCAATTTTCCTTTGGGTCCGCGGTCGCTGAAAATATAATTACCCGCTGTGGTGATGATGTGTCGGAACTTGGTAAATGGTATAATCCCGAGGAAACCGATAACCAGTAGAAGATGAAACCACCAGGTGAATTTGTGCAGACTGCGAAGGCTCGCCTCACCGATTCCTGTAAGCATTTTTGCAAATATAAGACCGACCGGAGACCAGAGAGCCAACGGAGTGCCAAGTTCAGTTACCGCCATCCGGGCTCCTTCCACAACAAAACCGGTTATGAGAATAACAAACAGCAAGCCATGCATGATTGCATCGTCGGTTTTGGTTTCCAGGCCTTCCGGTCTGATGACATAGCGTCTGACAAACAAACCGCCAAGCATGGCGAGAGCGACCAATCCGCCCAGGTCCAGCGCTATGGAGAACAACTTGTAAAAACTTCCCTTTAAGAAGATGTACCCGAAAATGGGATCGGTGAAATCTGCCTGAATAAAGATGAGTGTCGTACCGACAATAAGTACCAGAAAACCCCAGAAAAAGAGACCGTGCAATACCCCGGGCCAACCGCCACGCATAACCCTTTTTTGCAGTATCACGTCCTGCAGCATCGAGAAAATTCTGGAAACGGGCTCATCGAAACGATCCAGACTCTTACCCAGCCGATACACCTTGCTACGCTGCACAATTGACCGAACCACAAAAACTACCGCAGCAATTGCCAGAAGATACATCGGAACCAGCGTCAAGGCACCATGACCGACATTCCAATAAATTTCGCGGGTAAATTCCATTGTCCTCTCCTTTACCGATCTACCGTCAAGAAATGGTTGAAAGCGGTTGTTCTCTAAATCTTAGCATACCTTTATAAAAGTTCTTTACGTTAAGGTCAAGACAAAATACAGCTTTCAGAGTCCCGTAAATACCTCTTTTTAACAATGAAAATAAAGGTTTTTTATTTATTTGACAGGGTTGTTACCGCCATGCTATTATGTCGAAAAAAATTACGTGAAGGTTAAATAAAAGCAATCCGGGGCACTGGTGGTCAAGGTCATGTTTCTGCTCCTGCGTGCTTGTCAATCTTTGCACGCGCAACACATGTGTACACGAATCGATTTTTCGATCCATTTAATTCTCTAAAGGAACAGATTATGGCCAGAAACGGCAATAAAAATATCATCCAGATAGGCGCATTAGCCAAGGAGCTCGGAATAACAACCAGAACAATTCGCTATTATGAAGAAATTGGTCTGATGGGAAAGAAAGATCGACCGGGCGGGAGTACCAGGAATTATGATAAAGATGATGTACTCAGGCTCAAGTTTATTTTAAAAATCAAAGCTCTGGGAGTCTCACTTAAGGAAATTCAGGAACTATCGGAAATTTTTGATATCAACGACCAGGAATTCACGACCATAACACCGAAATTGATTGAAATTCTAGATCATCATATCAATACCGTTGACGAGAAAATGGCCAGTCTCTCTTCTCTGCGTCAGGACATTGTTGAATACCGGATCAGGATCATTGATCTGTTGAACAACGCTGCGTCATAAATCGGGGACGTACTCAAAAAGTATGT
>JAQYVS010000149.1 GCA_030145365.1 Desulfofustis sp.
GCTCCCGGCAGTGAAAAGGCGACCGGATAACCTGAAGAAAGGGCAATCACCATCATCAGGATGAGAATTGCAAGAAAGAGAATCTCCATGTCGTGATTTCCTGTTTATTATCGTCTATGATTTGTCGGCTAAATGATCAGCATCAGGTTCTTCGCGAATGTCAGCGACATTGTCTAGCAGGTAACTGGAAAATTGGACAATCATGGACACGGCGTAGACGGCCAAAAAACCGACCATCAGGTATTTGACATACAAACCATACATGGATTGTGAGACTTCGAAACTAAAGAGCGGACTGTTGATACTGCTGGTTTTATCCCACATACCGGTCATCAGGATAATCCATCCCAGCGGCAGGCCCAAGAGCAGGGTCCCGACACTGTTGACCCATGCCTTGGTGGGTTTTCTGAATCGCGAATAGAGCACATCGACGCGGACATGGCCCTCGTGAGCCAGCGTATAGGCACTGGCGAAAAGAAACAGTGCTGCATACCAGAAGCGAACGAGATCCCCCATGAAAGGTTGCTCGTAGGAAAATACAAAGCGTGAAATAACAATCTGAAACTCTGCCAGTACAACCAGAAGGGTCAACCAGATAAATCCCAGAGATCGATTAAATAAAGCAATCACACACGAAAGAAGGAGCACCGGATAGTGTACATAAACACCACGATATTGTGATCGCCCGAGGGCCTCGGTCATTTCCTCTCCAACCAGTGGCGACAGGAGTTCCTCCACCCTGAGAAAAGAGATGACGATATCGGCGAGCCCTATAATAAATACGGTCCAGAAGGATGCGCGAATAATATAAGCAGCAAACCCGCTTAGAAGGGCCGAATCCTCACGCAGAGTTCGTTTGTGGGTCAACAGGACATAGAGGGCAGCAAGCGCAATCGCACCCAGGTAACCTATAAGCTGAAACCACCCTTTTGTAACCTGGGCCTTCGTCAACGGGGCGCTTAAAGCTTTCAGATCAAACCAGCCATGGTGTGCAAAAAAAGTTGGCAGCCCAGGCCATTGATGCCTGACATTCAAGTAGTTGTTGATGAGGAAAAGGAGCATGACAGCGACAATCGATACGGCAAGTGTACGTATTGCCAGGACAATGACCCTCTGGCTTACAGCATCGTGATTTAAAGCTGTATTTGGCAAATTATTTGTATCGATGGTATCTGATGCACTCATAAATTGTGAACTGGTTTTAAGTGATGGTGCAAAGGTAATGTGATTGTATGGCAGTATGACGATGGATAACCAAACTCGTTAATTGAAACGTCACCTGGAGACGAGAGATATGGTACCCCTCGGGGTACCATATCTCAATGACAGCTCGTAATATCGATTACAGACCAAGTACCTGGTTACGCTTGTTAAGGTAGGCTTGATCGGAAATCTTCATCCAGCTTCCAACTTCATCACGTGCTTTGGCAAAACTATCATGGATATTTGCGGCCAATTCGCTGTGTTTTCTTGTCTCTTCAAACACTTCCGCAGCTGCTTCACCAAAGGCATCGTAAATATCATCATTAAACTCACGTAGTTGCACGCCCTGCTCAGTGACTAGCTTGTTAAGGGCTTCTCCGTTTCTCGCATTGAATTCAGCCATCATCACATCATTTTCCATGGATGCGGCGGCTTCGATGATCATTTGGTCAGATTTAGAAAGGCCATCCCACCACTTTTTATTGATCCCGATGCACAGCATGGATCCTGGTTCATGCATGCCTGGATAATAGTAATACTTTGCGGCTTCATAGAATTTCATGAACCCGTCATTCCAGGGGCCGACCCACTCTGTGGCATCGATCGATCCGGAGATCAGGTTTTCATAGATCTGGCCGCCGGGAAGGGATACGGGTGAAGCACCGAGCTTGGCCATGACATCGCCGCCAATGCCGGGAATACGCATTTTGAGCCCCTTAAGGTCATCCGGTGAATTTATTTCCTTGCGAAACCATCCGCCCATCTGCGAGCCAGTGTTACCGCACATGAGTCCTTTGACGCCAAATTCTGCGCCCAGTTTATCCCACAATTCCTGGCCGCCGCCAAAGCGGATCCAGGCGTTCATTTCGCTGTAGGTCAAGCCAAAAGGTACACTGCAGAAATACGGAAACCCGGCGTGCTTGCCTTTCCAGTAATATTCGGCGCCATGATACATCTGTGCATTGCCCGATGCAACCTCATCGAAGGAGTCAAACGCTTTTACCCGCTCGCCTGCGGCAAAATAGTTCACCTTCATCCGGCCATCGGTCATATCAGTCAGACGTTGGGCAAAACGCTGCGCCCCTGTGCCAAGTCCGGGGAAATCGCGAGGCCACGTCGTCACTATCGTAATTTCTATCGTCTTTTGTGCATGTACGGCGGGAGCTCCTCCTGCAAGCAAGGCTCCTGCAGCAATGGCCCCAGCACCAGCAGTCTTGATAAACTCTCTTCTTTCCATAGCGTTCCTCCTAATTGTAGGTTGATAGATAAACAGATTTGCTGATTATAATCTGCTTCAGGAAATTTCCATAATATTTCCGGGTCAATCACAAAATTTCAAAGCACTCCTCCCTATTAAAGATTGATAGATCAACAAAATTACTGATTATAATCTGTAACAGGGTATTTCCATAATATTTTCGGGCTAATCACAAAATTTTACAGCATTCCTCCCTATTGTAGTTTGATAGATCAATGGGTGTGCTGATTAGGAAGTGATAAGCAGTCGTCTTCAAAGGGAGTTCTAAAAAACGACTATCCTGCCAAAATGTTTCCGGATGCAGCAGAGTCAGGCTATCTTTCGGTTTCTATTTTTCAGCTTATTTTGCGGTCATAAGGGCGACTTTGGTTTCTGCCCTTGCTATTCGGAATAGCCCTGGATAGTCCAGTCTCTTA
>JAQYVS010000367.1 GCA_030145365.1 Desulfofustis sp.
GGGGAACTTGGCGCTGACTATATCAGGCATGAATTCGATGAGATTTTTTTCCAGCGTGATAGAATCATCGGTCTCGTGAAAATCCTCTTTGAAGTAAAAGAGATCGGCCGTTAACCACTTGCCGATGCTCTCCCCCTGTCCTTCCTTCCATTTATATCCCGCATCATAGAGGCGTTTTTTGAAATTCTCTGAAACTTTATAGGTTTGGGTGGTACTTGCCGATCTAGTCGAACGAATGGTGCCGTGCTCGTCTTGGTCAACGATATTGGAGAGCTTCAGGACCAGTCCCTGTTTCACCGGATGGGAGCCAAAGTCGATCAGGGAATTTTTGGTGGTTATCAGGCAGCGGCCGTTGCTGTCCCTGTGCAAAAAGGTACGGTTACGGGCAAAATGGTAGCGCTCAAGATAGGGTGTGATGACATGGGTCAATTTTCCGCAGGAGACGCAGGTGTTGTCGCCGGAGATCTGTGGCCTGTGGTAGGTTCCGTACTCGCCGCTATCTGGATCGTAGCCGACATGGCTTGCCTGGACAATAACCAGATCATCACCATGATGGGAATGAGGGCCATGCCGGTCAACCGCCAGCATGCCGCCAACCCGGCCATGGTTAAAGGGGAACGTGCCGAAATGCTTGGTAAGCAGGATAATGGGCAGTCCCTGGTTCTCATCGGAGCAGAAGGCCCGGGAGGGTATGATGTATCCTTTTCGAAAACCAAGTTCTATGCAGAAATTATAGAGCCTGGGAACAAATTCAGGGTAGGGTATGGCCAGACCGTTAATTATAAATGGCGCGACTTCTTTAACAATATACGGTTCCCGGTATTTATTGAACATCGGTACTCCTCCCGCAGAAAGAAATGATACCTTGCAAATTACACGGCTGTGGATCAAGCGTTATAATCCAGTCATGTAAATTATTTAAAGACAGTGTGCCGGTTAAATTTCACTCAAACTATAGCTGAATCGCCATTCATTATCAAGCCTTTTCCCCTTGACATTCTCGTAAAGAGCGCTTTGAATTAGTTCCGTCAGCACGATAATCAATTTTTTCTATATATTTCATCAACATTTTTTTTCGTTCAAGGAGGGCCTACCATAATGATTTATAAATTTTTCCCATTTCTCCTCTGGTTTAAGGGGTACAAAATTGGAGAGTTCAAACTGGATCTGGTGGCCGGTATTACGGTTGCCATGGTTTTGATTCCCCAGTCCATGGCCTATGCCCAGCTGGCCGGTCTTCCTGCCTACTATGGTTTGTATGCGGCATTCCTGCCGCCTATGATCGCGGCCCTGTTTGGTTCCAGTCGTCAGCTTGGCACCGGTCCGGTTGCGGTTGTTTCTCTCATGTCGGCTGCCTCCCTTGAACCACTGGCAACAGCTGGTTCGCCCGAATTTATAGCCTACTCAATCGTGCTGGCCATGGTTGTCGGTATCTTCCAGCTCTCTCTCGGTGTGCTCAGGCTGGGAATGGTGGTAAATTTTCTTTCCCACCCGGTTATTAACGGTTTTACCAATGCTGCAGCCATTATTATTGCTTCATCTCAATTTTCCAAATTTTTCGGCGTCTATGTAGACAAAGCACCGCATCATTACGAAACCATGATGCGGGTTGCTCAGGCGGCAATGGATTTCACTCACATCCCGACGCTCATCTATGCATGCTCGGCAGTAGCCATCATGGTTGCTTTGAAAAAGATCAATCCAAGAATTCCAAATGTTCTGGTGGCTGTCCTTATTACCACCGTCATTTCCTATTTTACCGGATTTAACAACGATGCCGTTGTGGATGTTTCCGCACTCAAAGATCCTGCCATTGCGGAACAGATCCATGAATTCAATGCAGCAACAGCCATGATCGAAGAGCATGGTGGAAATCGCGCTGATCTTGGTAACGCCCTGGACGAGCTCAAAAAAACAGAATCAGGCGGGCATGGTGGCTCTTCGGTGGAGCTTATCAAAATGGCTAGTGAGATCGACATCCTCACTGCGCACATGGACCATGCCAAGGAAGAGGCACATCTGCTTCGCAAAGACCTCAGGCATTTGAAGTTTAAATCAGTAAAGGAAGGTGACAACTACACCTTTTATCCCAAAGGGAATATCCCACCAGGTGTTCAGGCCGAGGGCGGTACCTGGCGCCTGAAGGTGAAAAATTCCGAACTGGACTCCTCCAAACTACTCATGATGGGTGGTGGTGCCATTGTAGGTATGATTCCTGAAGGTCTGCCGACACTGAGCATGCCGGATCTCACTGTAAAAAGTTTTCTCAAGCTTCTGCCGACAGCGATCATCATCTCTTTGCTTGGTTTTATGGAGGCCATTGCCATTGCCAAAGCCATGGCAGCCAAGACCGGTCAGAAGATCGACGCCAACCAGGAACTCATTGGTCAGGGACTTGGTAATATACTTGGGTCCATTGGCTCCAGTTACGCGGTTTCCGGATCATTTTCCCGTTCTGCCGTCAACTTGGCAGCGGGCGCTGTCTCGGGTATATCCTCAGTCGTTACCTCTGTTGTGGTAGTTGTTACTCTGCTCTTTTTCACCCCGTTGCTCTATCATCTTCCCCAGGCAACTCTGGCGGCGGTTATTATGATGGCTGTTATCGGGCTTGTGAATCTTAAAGGTTTTGTCCATGCCTGGCATGCTCAGAAATATGATGGAATCATCTCTGTGCTCAGCTTTCTGGTAACCTTGTACTTTGCACCGCATCTTGACAAAGGTATCATGGTTGGTTTTGTTCTGTCCATGAGCGTCTTTCTGTATAAGTCTATGCGCCCGGTTGTTGCCGAACTCTCCATGCATGAGGACAAAGTACTCAAAAGTGCCGAGCATTACCGCCTCAAAGGTTGCCGCCATATCTCGGTGGTTCGCTTTGACGGAGCTCTGTTTTTTGCAAATGCCAGTTATCTGGACGAGCAGGTGGCAAAATTCAGGACCGAGCATCCAGACCTCCGCTATATTCTGCTTGATGCCAGGGGGATTAACGACATGGATGCTTCGGGAGAGGAAGCGCTTGCCATGCTCGTCGAGCGTTTACGGGCCGCAAAACTCGGTTTTGCCATGTGCGGTGTCAAAGGGCAGGTCATGGCTGTCATGGAACGGACACACCTGCTGGACAAGATCGGCATGGAGAATCTGTACTCTGACATCCAATCTGCTGTTGATGATATTGTCACCAAGGTTCACACAAATACCGACCTGCCTGAGAAAGGTTGCAAGAACTGTCCGTTGACAGAATATATTCCGGCAGTCTGATCCTCTTTTATCTGCTGGTAAAGTGTAAACAAGCCTGAGAGGATAGCCTCCCGGGCTTGTTTACACTGATGCCGCAGACAGGTTAGCCCTTTATCGGGCAAACAAGAGTGCTTATATTTTCAAATAGTAATCATCCAACTCCCTACTCGGAATGACTTTAAATGACGAGGTGATATTATGACTGAACACCAGGACCACATGCTCGGTGAAGTGAAGACTGTAGTGCTCGCCACCGATGGGTCTGTATTTAACGAAGGCGCGGTGCAGGAAGCCATTTTATTTTGTCAGACATGTAAGGCGCGACTGATTCTTCTCCATGTAATCGGTATAGATACTGAACTTGCCACTTATGCCCATGCGACTGCAGCAGAGGACCGTCATGAGGCAATGGAGTACATGGAAAAGCTGGTAAAGCTGGCTGCAGATAATGATGTTGAATGCACCACAATCATAGAAGAATCATATCAGCCCGACAAAAG
>JAQYVS010000373.1 GCA_030145365.1 Desulfofustis sp.
ACCTTTGAACTCGATAAACTGGCAGAGGATCTCTGTACCAGGAGAAAAGCAGTTCCGGCGTTTAAAGGGTATCGTGGGTTTCCCGGAAGTTTATGCGTATCGATCAACGAAGAGGTTGTTCACGGCATTCCGTCGAGGAAACGCAAGTTAAAAAAAGGGGACATCATCTCGGTGGATTTTGGCACCCTTTATAAAGGTTATTATGGTGATTCGGCTGTGACCATAGCCGTTGGAAGGGTAGACAACATTACCCACAAACTGCTCAAGGTAACTGATGAGTCACTGCAAAAAGCGATTGAACAGGTGAAAATCGGCAACCGAATCTCCGATGTGTCTGCTGCGGTTCAGAATCATGTAGAGACAAACGGCTTTTCGGTAGTCAGGCAATTTGTCGGGCACGGCATAGGGACTTCGCTTCATGAGGGGCCGGAGATTCCAAACTTCGTGCAGAATAACAGTTCACCAAGATTACACGAAGGCATGGTGCTGGCAATCGAGCCAATGGTAAATATAGGTACACACCAGGTAAAGGTGTTGCGAGACGGTTGGACGGTAATTACCGGTGATAAAAAATCGTCCGCTCACTTCGAACATTCGGTGGCTGTGACGGCGGATGGCCCGTTGGTTTTGAGTTCTCGGGCGGCTTTTGTTGGTGACGGGAAATAGTACTTCTCTTTTTTTTGTTTGTGTATTATAATATCCCGTTTTTGACACTTATTACTAATCAGGATCATTTATGGCGAAGGAAGAAGCAATAGAAGTCGAAGGAACCATCATTGAACCCTTACCCAACGCAATGTTCAGAGTTGAGTTGGATAACGGTCACAAGGTTCTTGCCCATATCTCTGGGAAAATGAGGATGCATTTCATTAAGATATTACCTGGAGACCGGGTTACGGTTGAGCTTTCACCTTATGACCTGACACGCGGTAGGGTCACATTCAGGGCAAAAAACGCCAAGAAAAAGAAATAGAGGTAGCACCATGAAAGTACGATCATCCGTTAAGAAGATTTGCAGCGACTGCAAGGTGTATAAACGCAATGGCGTTGTCCGTGTATCGTGCAAAGTTAAGAAACATAAGCAAAAACAGGGTTGATTTCGGTTTCCCTGAAAATAGAGTAAAGGAGATACATCTTGGCACGCATAGCAGGAGTTGACCTTCCAAGAAACAAACATATGGACCGGGCCCTGACCTACATTTACGGGATCGGCCTCACCTCGGCACGGAAGATTCTCGATGCGGTTGATCTTCCCTACACAATGAACAGCGATGACTTGAGTGGTGAGGATGTCAATCGGATCCGTACTGTGATCGAAAATGATTTTGTGGTAGAGGGTGACAGGCGCAGGGAAGTGTCGATGGATATAAAGCGTCTGATGGATCTCGGTTGCTACCGGGGCAGACGTCATCGCCAGGGGCTGCCGGTTCGAGGGCAGAAAACTAAAACCAACGCCAGGACCAGAAAAGGCCCCCGCCGTGGTGCCGTACGTCGTAAATAACTCAGACAATTAACAGGTAGGACAATATGGCAGCTGCAAAAAAGACGGAAGTACGGTCTAAGCGCAAAGTAAAAAAGAATATTCCCGAAGGTATCGTACATATCTATTCCACCTTCAATAATACGATCGTCACGATTTCCGATAAACAGGGAAACGTGGTTTCCTGGTGTAGCTCTGGGGTACTTGGGTTTAAAGGATCTCGTAAATCTACACCGTTCGCCGCACAGAATGCCGTAACCGATGCAACGAAGAAGGCAACCGATCAGGGTATGAAGAAAGTCGAAGTCAAGGTCAAGGGGCCGGGACCCGGAAGGGAAGCGGCTCTGCGAGCTCTTATCAATGCCGGACTCGAGGTGACCCGCATCTTTGATGTTACTCCCATACCACACAATGGATGCAAACCTCCCAAACGCCGGCGAGTATAGTGTTTGAGGGTGGGGCTTTATGGCAATTTTGCGGTTTGTTTGAGCATATAATCAACGGAGGTTAAGTTGGCTAGAGATACAGGAGCGGCATGTCGTCGCTGCAGACGTGAAGGACTTAAATTGTTTTTGAAAGGAGATCGCTGTTATTCGGATAAGTGCTCTTTTGAAAGAAGAGCTTTTCCCCCTGGACAGCACGGTCAAGCACGTTTCAGAAAACAATCGGATTATGCAGTCCAGCTCAGAGAGAAACAAAAAGTAAAAAGCATGTACGGTATGCTTGAAGGTCAATTTCGGCAATATTTCAAGAAAGCTGATCTTCAGAAAGGTGTTACCGGTGAAAATCTGCTTATTATGCTGGAACGAAGACTGGACAACGCCATTTTCCGGATGGGATTCGCCTCATCCAGAAACCAGGCCCGTCAGATGGTCAAGCACAAGCATATAATGGTAAACGGGAAAAAGGTAAATGTACCCTCGTTTCAGGTTTGTGTTGGCGATGAAGTTTCGGTGAAAGAGAAAAGCCGTGCCAACACCCTGATCAATGAGAGCCTTGAGGCCGTTGAGCGTAGAGGGGTTCCGAGCTGGATTGAACTCGACAAAAAGGGGTATAAATCGACAATAAAGGCATTGCCAAACAGGGACGAGCTGACCATGCCGATTCAGGAACAGCTCATTGTTGAACTTTACTCCAAGTAACTGAAAACAGGACAAACGACGGTTTTCCGGATAGATCTCCGGGTGATCCGTCGTTATTAATTGGAAGCTCGTTCACGGGAAAGTACGCACAACCAGTCTTTCTATTTCACCAGTACTCTCTTTTTGAACTGAAGCTTTACAAAACATAAACGAAGGGATGATATGACTCACGATGCCGACGAGAACATACCTTTTTACAGGAACTGGCACGAGCTTATTAAGCCTGAAAAGCTTGAAACGGATAAGGACCGTCATACGGACTCCTATGCCAAGATAGTCTGTCAACCGCTTGAGCGTGGATTTGCTACGACGATAGGCAACTCTCTGAGACGGATATTGCTTTCTTCCATCCAGGGAGCAGCTATCACCACCATCAAGATCGAGGGAGCTCTTCATGAATTCACCACGTTGAAAGACGTGATGGAAGATGTCAGTGAAATCATTTTAAATGTCAAGCAGGTCAGGCTGAAGCTCAATTGCGAAGAGCCACAGAAGATCGTTGTCGAGAAAAAAGGACCCGGCGAGGTTCGGGCGGCAGACATCACACCTTCTGCCTACGTTGAAGTGATGAATCCTGATCAGCTCATCTGTACGCTTACCGGAGACTCCGTGTTTACGGCAGAAATGACGGTTGAATGGGGAAAAGGGTATATGCCCGCTGAACGCCAGGAAAAAGATGAGTTATCCATCGGCCAGATTCCCATCGATGCAATTTTTTCTCCGATAAAACGTATCCAGTATGTCATTGCTCAGGCCCGTGTCGGCCAGATAACCGATTATGACAAGCTGACCATGGAGATTGAAACCGACGGCAGTGTAACTCCTGAAGATTCACTTGCCTTCGCGGCTAAGATTTTAAAAGATCAGATGTCCATTTTCATCAATTTCAACGAGGATCGCGCAGAACCTGAAAAAGAGGCCGAGGATGAGGATGATGCACCGCCGCTCAATCCTTATCTGGACAAACCGGTAGAGGATCTTGAACTTTCCGTACGTTCGGCCAATTGTCTGAAAAATGCCGAAATCTATTTCATCGGAGATCTGGCCCAGAAAACAGATCAGGAAATGCTGAAAACGAAGAATTTCGGACGTAAATCACTCAACGAGATCAAGACCCTTTTGGCGGAAATGGGGCTTACACTTGGAATGAAATTCGATAACTGGATGCGCCCGGAAATTCCGGAAAAGAAACCAGAACAATAGGACGTCAGGCGGTTATCATGTTTTACCGCCCGATAATCAGTTGAGGAAAGAACAATGAGACACGGAAAATCCGGCAGGAAACTCGGCCGTACGAGTTCACATAGACAGGCAATGTTCAGAAATATGGTGACTTCCCTGTTCGAGCATGAGCGTATTGTTACCACCGAGCAAAAAGCCAAGGAACTTAAACCAATTGCCGAAAAAATGATAACACTTGCCAAGCGCGGTGATTTGCACGCCAGACGGCAGGCCCTGAGCTACATTCAATCCAAGAACGTGGTGGCTAAACTCTTTGATGAAATCCAGAGTCAGTTCGCCGACAGGCAGGGAGGCTACACCAGAATCATCAAGACCGGTCCCCGCCGTGGCGATGCTGCCCAGATGGCCATTATCGAATTGGTCGGTTATCAAGAAGACCTGGGTGAAGACAGCGACGAAAACTGATTTCATCCAATCATAGTTGTTTAAAAAGCTGACATGAACCAGGTTCATTGTCAGCTTTTTTATTCTTAGAGGTGGTCCATGTCAGAGCCAGAGAACAAACTATTTCCTGAGGAGATGAAACCGCTTCGTGATACGTGCTTCACTTTTAAGTGTCATTCCGGTGTTTCCTGTTTCACGGTATGCTGCAAAAATGTGGATCTCGATCTGTATCCTTATGATATCCTCAGGTTGAAAAACAACCTGTCAATAGATTCCGAGCGTTTTATGCGCTCGTACACGGAATTGAAGAAAGGGAGCAACCCCTATTTCCCAACGGTTAAGCTGAAGCTGGAATCTTCAGGAGCTGATAAGCTTTGTCCGTTCCTTGTAGAAAACGGCTGCTCGGTCTACCGGGATCGTCCCAGCGCCTGTAGAACCTACCCGCTTGAGCGGGCTGTGGATAGGGAGATTAAACGGGGGAGAGTTAATGATTTTTACTTCCTGACCAATCACGACTATTGCAAGGGGCACTTTGAGGAAGAGCAACTAAATGTAAAGCAATGGATAAGAAGTCAGCAGCTCGATCAATTTAACCAGATGAACGACCGCTGGGCTGAAGTGGACACGTTGTTTTCCTCCAATCCGTGGAAGGGAGAGGGAAGCGGCGGGCCAAAACAGCAGCTTGCCTTTATGGCCTGTTATGATATCGATGGTTTTAGAAATTTTATCAACCAGCAGCGGATCACAGATCATTATATGATTAAGAAGGAAACCAAAAAGCGGTTGGAAAAATATGACGAAGAGTTGCTGAAATTCGGTTTTGAATGGCTCAAGGATATTTTGGGAGGAACGACGTCGCTTATTAAGCGTTGATTTGAAAAAGAAGGTGTGTAACAGACGTGAAACTTGCAGGGCACGCTATTTCATGGTAAAAGAAAATGTTTTGCACCCATCATTGGATGGTGCTATTGGAAGCGTAGTATAAAACACACATCTCCTGCCAATCTGGTGTCGGCAAAAAGCCGATTATTGGGAGATGGAGGAACAACCAGAAGGAGGTTTTTCATGGCAAATGCAAGTGTAAAAGAGATGCTGCAGGCAGGACTGCACTTCGGACATCAGACCCGGCGCTGGAACCCAAAAATGAAACCCTACATTTACGGACCGCGCAACGGCATCTATATCATCAATCTGGATTTAACCAGGCGCATGTTTGACAAGGCCTGTGATTTTATCACCAAAGAGGTAGCCGACGGGGGAACATTGCTGTTCGTTGGCACCAAGCGGCAAGCTCAGGCTATTATCAGAGAAGAAGCCAAACGTTGCGGCATGTATTATGTCGATCATCGATGGCTCGGTGGTATGATGACAAATTTCCAGACAATTAAAACCAGTATTGAACGTTTGAAATCCATCGAGTCCATGCAGGAAGACGGCTCCATCAGCAAATTTCCCAAAAAAGAAATCCTGATGATGGAGAAAGAACGGGTCAAACTCGAACGCAATGTCGGTGGAATTAAGGACATGCGGGTTCATCCCAACGTCCTCTTCGTTGTTGATCCAAGAGCAGAATCGATCGCTATTAATGAGGCCAAAAAACTCAATATTCCGATTATTGCAATCACTGATACCAATTGCGATCCAGACGGTATCGACTACCTGATTCCCGGCAACGATGATGCTATTAAGGCGATCAAGTTGATCAGTCACTATGTTGCCGAGGCGGTATTGCAGGGCCAAGCTATGCGCGATGGAGAAGATGCTTCAGATGAGGCTTTGGAATCAGCCATGGCAGATGGTGATGAGGATGTAGTACAGGAAGATAGTCCGGCCCAGGAAGATAGTCCGCCACAGGAAGATAGTCCGGCCCAGGAAGATGTGCCGGTTGAACCTGCACCTGCTAAAGAAGAAGACGCTGCCGAGTAGTAAGATGCGATAAACCGTCAACTAGGCTGAATTGCAGTAGGTTATGAAGGGGCTGTCGAATGACCGCCCCTTTTCATTATAGCAAATAATAAATGGCATCTCCGTGAACGGAGGATGCGATTATCTCAACATTATAATCAACACGATTCGATGAGTTGTATCCGCTTTTCTAACACCTCGGATGCAATGATCAATGGAGGAATATCATGAAAATTACCAGCCAGATGGTAAAAGAGTTGCGCGATAAAACCAGCGCGGGAATGATGGATTGCAAAAAAGCACTCAGCGAGACCGACGGTGCTATGGAAAAAGCCGTGGATCTGCTCCGTAAAAAGGGCTTGGCCGTGGCCGCCAAAAGGGCGGGGCGGGCAACCTCTGAAGGCGTCATTGAAACGTATATCCATGCCGGTGGTAAACTCGGTGTGATGATCGAACTCAATTGCGAGACCGATTTTGTTGCAAAGACAGATCAATTTCGTGAACTGGCCCGTGATCTCGCCATGCATATCGCTGCTTCAAACCCGGTTTCCATAGATCGTGAAAGTGTCCCAGAAGCTGTATTGAGCCGCGAAAAAGATATTTATGTTCAACAGGCTCTTGAATCAGGTAAGCCTGAAAATATCGTTGAAAAAATTGTTTCCGGCAAAATGGATAAATTTCTTGCGGAGATCTGCCTGTTGGAGCAGAAATATGTAAAAGATCCTGATCTCAGTGTGCAGGATCTGCTGACTGACTGTGTTGGTAAAATGGGTGAAAATATTTCAGTTAAACGGTTCGCTCGTTTTCAGATCGGTGTGGAATAAACACTTCCGGTTCCTGTGTTGGTCGGAGTTAAACCATATCACCTTTTAAGAGGAGTATCCTGATGCAGGTCAAATACCGGCGAATTCTTCTGAAGTTAAGCGGCGAAGCATTAATGGGTGAAGATTCGTTCGGGATCAGCACTTCCGTAATTGATTTTGTGGCCTCAGAAATCAAAGGGATTGTTGCCTTGGGTGTTGAAACGGGCTTGGTGATCGGAGCCGGCAATATTTTCCGGGGTGTTGCCGGAGCGAGTAAGGGCATGGATCGTTCCACCGCTGACAATATGGGAATGCTGGCAACGGTGATGAACAGCCTGGCGATGCAGGATGCCTTGGAGAGATGCGGGGTCGATACCCGTGTTCAATCGGCAATTCCGATGCAGTCGGTTTGTGAGCCCTATATCAGACGGAGGGCCACCAGACATCTGGAAAAAGGACGAACAGTTATTTTTGCCGCCGGTACGGGTAACCCTTATTTCACAACCGATTCCGCCGGGGTCCTTCGAGCTCTCGAGATTGATGCCGATCTGATTATCAAGGCGACCAAGGTAGACGGTGTTTATGATAAAGATCCGGTACACTATCCCGATGCGGTAAAATACGAAAAGTTGACCTACGATACAGTTCTCAAGCAAGGACTCCGAGTAATGGATGCAGCCGGTATCGCCCTTGCCAAGGAAGATGATAAACCGATTCTGGTCATGAATATGACGGTGCCCGGTAATATTAAAAAAGCGGTTCTTGGTGAAACTGTTGGAACACTGATAAGCTCTTAATTAGTAAGCACTTTCAATTCAAATTAGATAGGTGAGTACAATGAGCGACGTGATACTAGAGATGGCTGAGAAGATGGAAAAAAGCGTTGAGGCCTTTAGAAACGAATTGGCTAAAGTTCGTACTGGCCGTGCATCGCTAGCCCTGCTGGATGGCATCATGGTTGATGCGTACGGCAGTGCAATGCCGATGAACCAGGTGGGCACCCTGACCATTCCTGAAAGCCGGTCCATTGCAATTCAGCCTTGGGACCCGCAGGTTCTTGGGGCTATAGAAAAGGCGATTCTGAAATCAGATATTGGCTTGACTCCGGTAAACGACGGCAAGATTATCCGTTTAAATATTCCTCAACTCACCGAAGAGCGCAGAAAGGAACTTGTTAAACAGGTCAAAAAGATCGCTGAAGAGTTTCGCGTGGCAATAAGAAATGTGCGAAGAGAGGCGATTGATCTACTGAAAAAACAGAAAAAGGATAAAGATATTTCCGAGGATGATCTGTTTAAGCTCCAGGATGACGCTCAGTCTGAAACAGATGACTACATCGCCCAGATCGACGAGATCACCGCTGCCAAGGAAAAAGAGGTGATGGATGTTTAAAGCAGCTGCCTCTGCTGCTTTAATCCCTGATTCCGGTTCATGACAATCCCTGACTCCATTGATCTAAACAGACTCCCAAAACATGTAGCCATTGTCATGGACGGTAATGGCCGTTGGGCAAAAAAACGTAGAAAACCAAGATTGTATGGGCACAAGGTCGGTGCCGATTCAGTTAGGGAGATTGTTGAGACCTCATGCGAAATAGGTGTGGGGCACCTGACTTTATACGCCTTTTCTTCAGAAAACTGGAATAGGCCGAAACAGGAAGTTTCAGGGCTCATGAATATCCTGAATTCTTATCTTGTCTCCGAACTTGAGCGGATGGAAAAAAATCAGATACGGCTCAATTGTATCGGCAATGCAGCCCAGCTGCCCGACGGGGTTCGTCAGACCCTTTTCAATTCGATAAAACGTACCCAAAAAAACGATAAACTCGTGCTCAATCTTGCCTTGAGCTACGGTGCCCGCGATGAACTCTGCCGTGCGACCAGAACAATTGCAGAGTTGTGCAAGAACGGCACCTTGCAGCCCGAGCAGATTGATCATCAACTTATTTCCAATAATCTTTATACCGCAGGTCAGCCCGATCCCGATCTTCTGATACGTACCGGCGGCGAATCACGCCTTTCCAATTTTCTGCTCTGGCAGGCATCCTACGCTGAGATCTATTTCACCGAGACCATGTGGCCGGATTTCAGACGTGACGCCTACTTTCAGGCACTGACCAATTTCCAGAAACGGGAAAGAAGATACGGTAAAACAACTGAACAGGTGGGGAGTAGAGGTTGATGAAACGAACAGTCCCCGGAATTTTGCTGGCAGTCGGCTGGCTTGTATTGCTCACCCAGGGATCATTTCTGCTGTTCTGGGCGGTCATGGTACTGATTGGTCTGATCGGCGGCCGGGAATATTGTACGATGGCATTCCCCAACTCACTCTATGAGACCGACCGGATTATTCTGCCATTGGTCCTGATTTTCCCTATATTTGCCGCAGTTTTTGGACAGAGCCGGGCTGCGGTATCAGGCTTCGGCCTCTTGCTTGGTCTTGGCGGCCTGCTGGCCTATACCATCTATCATTACAATCGGTTTGAAAACCCACTGGCTCTATTTTATCGAGGTCTTCTTGGTCTTGTTTTTGTCGGTTTTCTTGGCTCTCATCTGGTACTTCTGCGGGGATTAACTGACGGAGCCCACTGGCTTATTATCTTAACGGCAATCACTGCCGGTTCCGATACCGGGGCTTACCTGATTGGTTCACGATGGGGAAGAAGAAAGCTTTGTCCGTCCATCAGTCCGAATAAAACGATTGAGGGAGGCTTGGGAGGTCTTTTGGGCGGAGTAATTTCTGCGGTAGCTCTTGCACAGATTTTTACCGTTCAGTGCGGTTCTGGGACCATACTTATTCTGGCGTTTTTCCTGTCCATTGCCGGTATGCTCGGAGACCTGCTTGAATCAATTATTAAAAGGGGCTATCGCACAAAAGATTCCGGGGCACTGCTTGGTGGTCACGGCGGTGTACTTGATCGTATAGATTCGCTGCTTCTGGCCGGGCCTCTGCTATACTACATCCTCATCTATTCAGGTTTCTGATGAAATATCTTTCCCTGCTCGGCTCCACCGGCTCAATCGGGGTGAATGTGCTCAACATTGTACGTCAGTTCCCTGAGCTTTTTCAGATTCGCGGCTTGGCCGCGGGACGAAATATTTCCCTGCTCGCTGATCAGATTCGTGAGTTTAAGCCTGAGAAGGTTTCGGTCATTGATGAACACCATGCTGAAGAGCTGTGTTCTTTGCTGCCCAGGGAATTTTGCGATCGTGTGATCTACGGGACCAAAGGCAATATAGAAGTATCTGCCCTGGATTCTGCAGACATGACGATCTGCGCTGTTGTTGGGGCAGCCGGTTTACTTCCGACCATCGCTGCCATTGAGGCGGGTAAGGATATCGGTCTGGCTAACAAGGAGACACTGGTAGTGGCCGGCAGATTGGTGATGCAGAAGGCGCGGGAGAATCGGATAAGGCTGTTGCCCATCGATTCTGAACACAGCGCAATATTCCAGGCCTTGGAAGCTGGACGCAAAGAGGATGTCTCCCAGTTGATTTTGACCGCATCAGGCGGACCTTTTTTGCATACCTCTGCCAAAGACCTACAGAATGTTACACAGGATGAGGCTCTGAACCATCCAAACTGGAGTATGGGCAGAAAAATCAGTATTGATTCGGCAACATTGATGAATAAGGGGTTGGAGGTTATTGAGGCCCACTGGTTATTTGATATGGCTGCCGAAGCTATTAGTGTGGTTGTCCATCCCCAATCGATTGTTCACTCTCTGGTTGAGTATCAGGATGGTTCGGTATTGGCTCAGCTCGGCATTCCTGACATGAAAATACCGATTGCCTATGCCTTGTCTTATCCAGAGCGTATTTCCCTGGGGCTTAAACCCTTGAATCTCTGGCAGTGTAGCGATCTTGAATTTCTTGAGCCTGATTATGACCGTTTTCCAGCACTGCGGCTGGCATTTGAAGCACTTGAGCGTGGCGGCGTGAGCACCGCTGTGTTGAACGCGGCCAATGAGGTCGCGGTTGAGGCGTTTCTGGAAACGAAAATTTCTTTTCCAGAAATTTCTGCTATTGTTGATCAAACAATGGCTCAGATAGAAGGAGGCAACGATATCGAGTTGGCTGATCTGCTTGAAGCAGACGGCGCTGCAAGAAAATTTGCACATAACTTGATCCCTGCTAACGCATCCTGATACTTTCCGAGCAAACTCTTTTATGAATACGCTTTTCTCATTTATTGTCGTCCTTGGAGTTCTTATTTTCGTCCATGAGCTTGGGCATTTTCTTTTTGCCAAGTTATTCAAGGTAAAAGTCCTCAAGTTCTCTTTAGGTTTTGGCCCGAAACTCTTCAGTAAAGTGGTGGGTGAAACGGAGTATCTTGTTTCGGTCTTTCCCCTTGGCGGTTACGTGAAAATGTTTGGAGAAAATCCGGATGAACGTGACGGCGACACTCGGGAGAATGAGCGTTCATTTGCTGCCAAACCAGTCTGGAAACGATTTTTTATCGTTCTCGCCGGTCCACTGTTCAACCTGCTTTTTTCTGTCTTTTTATTTTTTATTATTTTTCTGATTATGGGAATACCGGATAACCGGGACAGTACTGTAATTGGAGAAGTTAGCCCCAACCTGCCGGCAGCTGAGGCTGGATTTCTGGCCGAAGACACCATTATTGCAATCGACGACAAGGCAATTCAAAGTTGGATGGATGTGTTAAATGCAGTATCCAACAGCAGCGGTCGTGAGCTGACATTTATCGTATTGCGTGACCGAGAGGAGCAGAAAATTAAGGTAACGCCCCGTCTCGACAGTGTGAAAAACATTTTTGGCGAAGAAGTTGAGCAGCGCTTTATGGTTGGCATTACGAAAAAGGAGAGGATCGAGTATGACCGGGTCGGTCCGATCAAGGCACTGCAAGCCGGAATCTGGCAGACCTGGATGTTTATTTACCTGACGTTTATGGGGGTAGTGAAGATTATTCAGAATGTTGTTCCGGCATCCGAGCTTGGCGGCCCCATTCTGATCGCTCAACTGGCCGGAGAACAGGCCCGAGCGGGTTGGTTGAATCTTGCTCATTTCATGGGCTTGCTCAGTGTCAACCTGGGGATTCTCAATCTGTTGCCGATTCCTGTTCTGGACGGTGGACACCTGGTATTTTTAACCATTGAAGGAATTCGTCGAAAACCGCTGAATGAACGAGCTCAGATTATTGCCCAGCAGGTGGGTATTGCCCTGCTCGGCACCTTGATGCTTTTCGTGTTTTATAACGATATCGTCAGGATACTCAGTTAATGAAAGACGATGATCTGATTCTGTCTTTTGATACTGCCACCAACAATTGCTCAATTGCAATTACGAATGGCGATTTTGGACAGGGACAGGTATTGGGATCATTGTCGCTTAATTCTGGAGTCACCCATTCCAAACGGCTGCTTACTGCTGTTAAGTGGCTGATGCAAAACCTGGAACTTGCTTTAGCTGATATTGCTGCAGTTGCCGTCGGACTGGGCCCCGGTAGTTTTACCGGCTTGCGTATCGGTATGGCTACAGCTAAAGGTCTCTGTCACGGCAGTTCCAAGCCATTGGTTGGTATTTCCTCACTTGATGCAATCGCTGCCGGTGTCTATTCTGAGAAATTGATCTGTGTGGTGATGGATGCCCGAAAAAAAGAGGTCTATAGCTGTTTTTACCGCTGCAACCCCGGAAAAATCGCCCGTAGATGCTCTCAACCCGTTGTGCTTCCTCCGCAGGAGCTTGCTGAACAAATTTCCGAGCCAGTGATTATGGCGGGTGATGGGATCGATGTATATAATGCTGTTTTAGCAGACGTTTTGGGCGATCGGCTGGAAACAGCCACACCGCTCCACCGTTTTCCCGAAGCAACAAATATAGGTTTTTTGGCAGCTACTGAGCATGCAGATGAGAATTACCTTGATCTCGATCAGGCCAAACCGGACTATGTCAGGTCCTCGGATGCTCAATTAAGCTTGGTCAGCCCTATAGCAAAGGGAAAGGCAAGAAATCAATGATCAGCAGGCGACCAACCAGACAGATTAAAGTCGGAAATGTTGCAATCGGAGGAGATGCTCCGATCAGCGTTCAGTCGATGACCAACACGGAGACGGGCGATGTCGAAGCGACTGTGGCCCAGATCCGAAGACTGGAACAGGCCGGGTGTGAGATCGTCAGGGTGGCGATACCTGATAATGAGGCAGCACGAGCACTTCGACCAATTCGTGAGGCGATTTCCATCGCGCTGATTGCCGATATCCATTTTGACTGGCGACTTGCAATTGCCGCTATGGAACAGGGAGCTCAGGGGATCAGAATCAACCCAGGTAATATTGGCGGTTCAGAGAAACTTGAAAAAGTCGTTAGCGCAGCAAAACAGCACGGGGTGCCAATACGGGTGGGGGTAAACAGCGGTTCGATTGAAAAAGATCTGCTTGACACATACGGTTATCCGACTCCTGAACGTCCAGAGGCACTCATTGAAAGTGCCTTAAGAAATACCAGGCTCCTGGAGAAACAAGGTTTTTATGACTTGAAAATCTCGATCAAGTCGGCAGATGTCCTGACCACAATAAACAGTTATAGGTCCCTGTCTCAACAAACGGATTATCCGTTGCATATCGGGGTAACCGAGGCAGGGGGATTAATCGGAGGGACAGTTAAATCCAGTGTTGCACTGGGTATTTTGTTATATGAAGGTATTGGTGATACTTTCAGGATCTCTCTGACCAGGGATCCGGTCGAAGAAGTTCGGGTGGCTTATGAGTTGTTGCGATCGCTGAAAATTCGTGAACGGGGACCGGAGTTGATATCGTGTCCGACCTGCGGCCGTACGAAAATAGATCTATTCGGTCTGGCCGAAGAGGTGGAATCGTTTATCCAGACCATGCAATCACCGCTGAAAGTGGCAGTGATGGGCTGTGTCGTCAATGGTCCTGGGGAGGCAAGAGAGGCAGATATCGGTGTTGCCGGAGGACATGGAGTCGGTATTATCTTTAAAAAGGGCGAGATTATTAAAAAGGTTTCTGAGGAGCAGCTCTTACCGGTGTTCATGAAAGAATTAAAGAAGATGGAAGAAGAACGTAGATTGGATGGCAAGAAATAGTGGAACGGATGTAAGTAATAGTAAGCAAAAAGGAAAAGGATGCGATATTCAGAGATACTGATTCCAACATTGAAAGAAGTGCCCGCAGAAGCCGAAGTAGTCAGCCATCAATTGATGCTCAGGGCCGGTTTTATTAAAAAACTGACATCAGGTATATATACCTATCTTCCCTATGGTTTGGCGGCGATCCGGCGCGTGGAAACCATTGTGCGTGAGGAGATGAACCGGGCTGGAGCCCAGGAGCTGATGATGCCGATGGTCCAGCCGGCTGATCTCTGGCAGGAGTCCGGCCGTTATGAAAAATATGGGCCTGAACTTCTTCGTTTTAAGGATCGTCATGATCGGGAATCGTGTCTTGGGCCGACCCATGAAGAGGTGATAACTGATATTGCTCGTCGGCATTTTCATTCCTATCGGGACCTCCCGGTAAATTTGTACCAGATTCAAACTAAATTTCGTGACGAGATACGACCTCGTTTTGGTCTGATGCGCGGCCGCGAATTTATCATGAAAGATGCTTATTCGTTTGACGTAAGTGATGAGGCTGCTGAGGTTTCGTATCGGAAGATGTACACGGCCTATAACCGTATATTTGAGCGTTGCGGTCTTGAGTTTCGCTGCGTTGAGGCAGACTCCGGTACGATCGGTGGAAGTTTTTCCCATGAATATATGGTTCTGGCAGAAACTGGTGAAGATACTATTGCTGTATGCAATGAGTGCAGCTGGGCAGCGAATCTTGAAAAAGCCAAAGTTACTCTTCCAGAAGATGACGCAAAACCCGTACAACAGGAGCTTGTCAAGATCGAGACCCCCGGAAAACGAAAAGTACCCGCGGTCTGTGAGTTTTTAAAGATCGAGCCGGAACAACTCATTAAAACCCTGGTTTATCTTGCCGATGGTGAAGCGGTGGCCCTGCTTCTCCGGGGTGATCGGGAAGCAGAAGAGATCAAGCTGAAAAATTATCTGGGTGTAAACGAGATCAGACTGGCCGACGATAAGGAGATCTTTGACGCAACCGGTGTTCCGAGCGGTTACCTTGGACCGGTTGATATCAAAATCAGACTTCTGGCCGATCAGGAAGTGGTATCGATGGCAAATAGCGCGGTAGGGGCCAACGAGAAGAATTTTCACCTGCAAAATGTCAATATTCCACGGGACTTTGAGGTATCTGATATAGCTGACTTCAGGCAGCTTACCGAGAATGATCCGTGTCCGGAATGTGGAGAATCACTTCGCTTGGTCGAAGGGATAGAAGTGGGCCATATATTCAAGCTGGGAACCGCTTATTCGGAATCGATGAAGGCATATTTCCAGGATGGTGACGGCAACGAATTGCCATTGGTCATGGGCTGCTATGGCATTGGCGTCAGCCGGGTAGTGGCTGCTGCCATCGAGCAAAATCATGACGACAGCGGGATTATCTTTCCGGTTCCGCTGGCCCCGTATCAGCTTACGGTTCTCAACCTTGGTCTTAGCGACCCTGAGGTTAATGAAGCAGCGGAGAAAATTTATTCAGATCTTACAGATGCGGGACTTGATGTTTTCCTCGATGATCGTGATGAGCGTCCCGGAGTTAAGTTTAAGGATGCTGATCTGCTTGGTTTTCCTCTGCGGGTCACGGTTGGAAAACGTTTCAAAGAAAACGCAAAAGTGGAAGTACGGACCAGAAGAGACGGACGGACCGATGAGATCGCAGTTCAAGAACTTGTTTCCTATATCACTGCGTTTATCGCCTAAGGACACATTAAAATTTAAGTGGAATATTAGATGGGGCAGGTTTCTGTTGTTAATCCCAGCGGCCTTAAAATGCTGGCCGCCAATTATCTGCATGACGTTGATCTGACACCGATTGACGAAGCCTGGGAGATTGCTGTATCCGTGCATAGCGGCGGCAAACACTTCTCCGGTGAGCCTTATCTTCTCCATGCCTTGGAAGTTGCTTCAACACTTGCTTCTATGCACCTTGATCTTGATACGATCCTTGCTGGTCTGCTGCATGGCTCGCTGAAAAACGGGGTCCCATTTGAAACATTAGAGAAAAAATTTGGCAAAGATGTCGCCTATATCGTCCATGGGACGACGAAAATCACCAATGTCCAGTATAACAACCGGTTGGCCAGCCAGGCTGAGAACGTTCGTAAGATGCTGCTGGCCATGGCAAAGGATATCAGGGTTCTGCTGGTTAGGTTGATCGACAGGCTTCAGGATATGCTGTTGTTGGATCTGGTTGATCGCCAGAAACAGATCGATGTGGCCCGTGAGACAATGGATCTCTTTGCACCACTGGCAAGCAGACTCGGTATTGACTGGTTGAAAAGGCAGTTGGAGGATTACTCGTTTAAGTTCCTCTATCCGGCTGAATTTGAAGACCTGAGCACCAAGTTGGAGAGCTCCATAACCGCACGGCAAAGCTATGTCGATGAGGTTATAGCGATTCTTTACGACAAGCTCCACGAAGGGAATGTGCATCCAACCCGCATCCTGGGCAGGCCGAAGCATCTCTATTCGATTTACAAGAAATTGATGGCCCAGAATATACCGCTGGAGCGGGTGTACGACAAGGTTGCGTTCAGGGTTATCGTTGAAAACGTTAATCACTGTTACGAGGCTTTGGGCATCATTCACGCAAACTGGTCGCCAGTACCCGGCCGGATCAAGGATTTCATTTCTGTTCCCAAAACCAACAATTACCAATCCATGCATACTACGGTGGCCGGGCCGCGAAATCATTTTATTGAAATTCAGATTCGGACTGAAGAGATGGATCTGGTTGCTCAGGAAGGGGTCGCTGCCCACTGGGCTTACAAGGAAGATCAGAAGGTAAATGAGAAGGATGCCAGGCTCTTCAAAGATCTGAAGAAATTGGTCAACTCACTGCAGGATGTTGAGGACTCAAGAGAATTTCTTGAAAGCCTCAGAGGAGAACTGCACGACCCGGAAGTCTATGCCTTGACCCCGACAGGTGAGGTTAAGGAATTACCGGCCCAGAGCTGTCCAATAGATTTTGCCTATGCAATCCATACCGAAGTTGGCAATCGTTGTGCCGGTGCCAAGGTAAATGGTCGTCTCGTCCCTTTGAAATACGAACTCCAAAATGGAGATATCGTTGAAATTATTACCTCACCCAGCCAGCTGCCTCGTCGGGGATGGCTGGATATGGTCAAGACCAGCAGGGCGCGAGCGCGTATTCGGTCATGGATCAGGCGGGAAGAGCGCGATAAGGCTTTCTTGCTGGGTCGTGAAATCTGTGAGAGAGAACTGAAAAAACACAATATGACCCTGAAGAGGCTTGTCAAGAGTGGTCATATTAAAATACTCTTTAGATCACTGCGCTGTAATTCCCTGGACGATATGCTCGTCAAGGTGGGCAGTGGAGCCATCACCATAGACAGCCTGGTTAAAGCGCTCGATCCGCCCGAGATGCGCAAAGAGCAGGAGCCGACACCATCAGAAATGACTCCGGCTCAGCTGGCGGAGGCTATGGTTGCCCACCAGCGAACCGATTCTAATCGGGGTGGCTCGGCAATCAGTATTGACGGGATTGATGATATGCTGGCCAAGGTCAGCCTATGCTGCAATCCTGTCCCGGGAGATCCCATCGTTGGCTTTATCACTACTGGCCGTGGCGTTTCGGTTCATAAAGCCAATTGTACCAACCTGCTCAGTTCGGACCCCCATCGTTGGATCGAAGTGTTCTGGAACAATCCGGAGAGTCAGAGCTATAGGGCAGAAATACAAGTTACCGCCGAAAACAGCCGGGGTATTTTTGCCGAGATCAGCTCGGCAATCGGTGCAGACACGGCTTCCATTATTGAGATTTCCGCTCACATAACTCCTGAGGACAGGGCTGAATTCAATATTGTTCTGGAAATCAAGGATCTCGACCATTTGCAGCTGATCTTAAAACATCTGCGACAAATGGAAGGAGTAATCTCGGTACGCCGTCACTAACACCAATACAGACACTACCATGATGGGAACATTGATTGCAGGAAATATATTCAGTGCTTCAGTACGGCCCTCGTTGCAGGAAATTGGTGTCCGCTGATGGTGTGCATGGTGTGTGGCAATGAAACTGAAACAGACGGTCCATGCTGCAGATTCTGCGGTGCTGATTTGCAGTTGTCGTCAGCAGTTTCTCAAAAGAAGGTGATGCATCGAATTGTCAATATTGAGCAGGGCAGGCCAGTTGTGGAGACCGCACTCAGAAAACTGGATTATGAGCTGGTGCTGGCAAAATCCGACCATGTGCTGGTGTTGACGTTGATTCATGGCTACGGTTCTTCAGGTAAGGGTGGGAAGATCCGTATTCAATGCCGAAAAGTACTTGACCACCTGGTGCAGCAGAAAGAGATAAACTCGGTTATTGCCGGGGAAGCATTTAAAAAAAGAGCCGGTGCCGGGAAAGCGCTTTTAAAACGATATCCGCTGCTTGAACAGATCTGCTCAACTGATTTTAACAATCCCGGTATAACCATCGTCATTTTATAGTAACGTATCTGCTGATACTGCTTATTATTTTCTGGCTCATTGTGTTTGTACACGGTATAACCGGGTATTTTGTGTTTTACCCCCGCCTGCGGGATGGATAGAGACGATTAAAACAAGGAGAAATAATGAAAAAAGTAATTGGAAGTATTGTAATTGGAATTTTTCTGGTACCGGTATGTCTGAATGCAGCCGATACAGCTGCCGAACAGCCATTTAGCTCGAATAAAGAAAAAGTCAGCTATAGTATTGGACTTGATTTGGGTAAATACCTGACCAATATGAAAGGCAAGGTGGACTATGAACTCCTGAAACAGGGAATTGATGACGGTTTTACTGGAGCTGAGCCGAAATTAAGTGAGGAGGTAATGGCCACTGCCCAGGAGGAATTTGCTGAAGTATTAAAAGCAGAGCAGGAAGCCGTGATGGAGGAAATGAAGACGAAGAACATTGCGGCCGGTCAGGCTTATCTTGACGAGAACAAGAAAAAGGATGGCGTTGTCGTAACCGACAGTGGGCTGCAGTATGAAATTCTAACAGAAGGGGACGGAGTAATTCCTAAACCGGAAGATGTTGTAAAAGTTGATTATGTCGGCACTCTGATCGATGGGACCGAATTTGATAGTTCCATAAAACGCGGTGAACCGGTAACGTTCCCGGTTAATCAGGTTATTCCGGGATGGACTGAGGTTCTGCAGCAGATGAAGGTGGGCTCAAAATATCGAGCGGTGATTCCCGCAAGTCTGGCCTATGGTGAAGCCGGAGCCCCGCCAGTTATTGAACCGAATTCGGTACTGGTTTTTGAAATAGAT
>JAQYVS010000445.1 GCA_030145365.1 Desulfofustis sp.
CAATTTGTCGCATATGATTGAAAGCCGGGACAGAATTATCCCAGGCCAAGGCAGGAACAGGGATCACCAAGGAGAGGTGGCCCCGGTTTTTAGGACAGGTTGACGGCAAAAATAAGGTGGAAAGACAAAAATAAGCGGTACCAATTTAGCAGTAGCCTCCGAAACCTTCGTTTACATTGAAAATCAATAAGTTTTTAAAACCTAACTTTCTATTGTAGAATGAAAGGTTAGTTGATGGTAAAAGTTCACCAGCACCTCATCTTCGCTCATTTTGAACTTCTCGAATAACACAAGTATACTTCGAAGTCCCAAATGAACGAATCTGAACCACTGGTAAACTTTTACAATTCCGAGTATTGCCAGATTTTATACCCTTGGTGAACTGTTACAGTTGATGTTCATTCAGAAACGAACAATTTCGTTCAAAATCAAGCAGGGTTATCAACAAAGGCTGAATACAAATGATGAAGCAACGAACCAGCGGCATATTACTTCATCCGACCTCACTGCCATCTGATTGGGGAATCGGTGACTTGGGGCCAGGAGCTTACGATTTTATAGACTTTCTCTGCGATGCCGGGCAGCGCATCTGGCAGATGCTGCCTCTGGGGCCGACCGGATACGGTGATTCTCCCTATCAGTCACTCTCTGCGTTTGCCGGTAACCCCATGATTATCAGTCCGGATCTCTTGCTGGAAGAGGGGTTGTTAACCAGTGGGGATATTGAAAAACCAGCCTTTTCTGATGATCATGTTGACTTTGCGTGTGTAATTCCCTTTAAGTCTGAACTTCTTAAAAAAGCCCATGACAATTTTTTAGCCGACAAACCATCGAATATTGCACAGCGATACAGTCTGTTTTGTACGGAACATGCACATTGGCTGGACGATTATTGCCTATTTGCAGCCTTCAAGGGTTTTCATCAGAACGGACCTTGGACAAGCTGGCCCGAGGAGCTGATTCGACGCAGCCCCGAAGCGATCTCCACCTGGTCGGAAAAACTTGAAAATGAGATAGAAGGGCACCGTTTCATTCAATTTCTCTTCTTTGATCAATGGGAGAAACTACACCGCTATGCAAACTACCAGGGAATCCGGATTATTGGCGATATTCCTCTTTTTGTGGCGCATGATTCAAGTGATGTCTGGAGTAACCAGAAGTGGTTTTATCTAGACAAACAAGGTCAACCAACCTTCGTAGCAGGCGTGCCACCCGATTATTTCAGTAATACAGGACAGCGCTGGGGTAATCCGTTGTTTAACTGGGAACAGCTGAAGAATGATGGTTTTTCCTTCTGGATCAAACGGGTTGAACTGCTCTCATTCATGTTCGATTTTATCCGCATAGATCACTTCAGAGGCTTTGCCAGTTACTGGGAGATCCCGGCCGATGAAGAGACAGCAATGAACGGCGTATGGAAAAAAGGACCGGGCAGCGAGATTTTTCATGCTATAGAACGTGATCTTGGCAGTGATATACCGATCATTGCCGAAGATCTGGGTGTCATTACCGAAGATGTAAAACAGATGCTCGATGAGCTCGGATTTCCGGGAATGGCTATCTTGCAGTTTGGTTTTGAGGCAGTAGAAGACGGAATTAATACATCATTATTTCTGCCTCATAATCATCACTATAATCAGGTCGTCTACACAGGTACCCACGACAACGATACTGTTCGGGGATGGTGGAACATGCAATCCGAAGAGGTAAAAGATTTTACAAGACGTTATCTCAATACAGACGGCAAGATCATCCACAGAGATATGATTCGAACTGCTCTTTCATCTGTCGCTGCTCTTGCAATCTTTCCCCTTCAGGATTTGCTTGGTCTTGGAGGCGAAGCGCGTATGAACCTGCCGGGAAACTCCGGCGGCAACTGGCAATGGCGTTTTCTAGACAAGGATCTCTATTCAGACCTTGTAAACGATTTGTTAAAAATGACACAACTCTACGGCAGGGCAGGTGCAGTAGAGAGCAATACGGAGACTGAAACAGAATAGATTGAAAAGGATGAGGCAGGATTCCCGGCAACGGTAGGGACTATCCAAAATTAGATACATGCAAAAAAATAAGAATTTTACAGCATCGGTGAAACTCAATGAAGATGGGCCTGGTTTTCCGTGCATGTAACATCCACCGGGTGTCGCATTTTCATCAACGGTAGATTGCTATCTGGGTTTGTACGATCGCGGTACCAGCGGGCGCTATTGAAAAGGCATTACGCTGGTCCTTGTTGTGAGGGCTTAATTCCCCCAAGCCAAGCGCATTCCCGGTGTCACCGGGAGGCCTTTGTTTGTCATCTATGTGGATTTCATAAACACGATTGACAATAGTATTAATAAATTGTATTATTTAGTTTGGGGTTACGAATGGAATTCAGATCAAAAACCGAGGGAGAATAAAACAATGATTAAAAAAATGCTTGCAGTGGCCATTGGCCTGATGATGATGGGTATGATTGGTTGCAGTGGAGACGAAGCAGAAACGGCTGCAGATGCTACTAAAGATGCAGCACAAAGTACAGTAGAAGCGGGTAAAGAAGTGATTCATGATACTGCTGAAGCCACCGAAGAAACTGCCCATGATGTCAAAAAATCGATGGAGTAATTCCTTACCCATTTGACTTTTATTCAATCCCCTTCGTCTATCTGACGACGGGGATTTGTTTTTACTTTTGCGCTAACACCCATCCAGTTTGCTTCCTGGAGATTGTTCCCCAAAACTACAAGTAATAAGATAAATCTGTTAATTCGGTTAGTTAATACAATAATGGGAGATAACATTATGAGTGGCAACGGTAAGTGCCCAGTAACGGGCGTAGGTAGCAAACCTTCTGCAAGCCGTGGAACGTCGAACCGGGATTGGTGGCCGAACAAATTGGATTTGGATATATTGCGCCAACATTCCACCAAGTCTAATCCGATGGGCGAGGATTTTAACTACGCTGAAGAATTCAAAAGTCTGGGTCTCGATGCCGTGAAGAAGGATCTCCATGAACTGATGACCGATTCACAAGACTGGTGGCCGGCGGATTACGGCCACTACGGACCCATGTTCATTCGCATGGCATGGCACAGCGCGGGTACCTATCGCACCGCCGATGGCCGCGGCGGTGGAGGGACTGGCAACCAGCGCTTTGCGCCCGTCAACAGTTGGCCCGACAACGTAAACCTCGATAAGGCACGCAGGCTGCTTTGGCCGATCAAACAGAAGTATGGCCGGAAAATCTCCTGGGCCGACCTGATGATTCTCACTGGCAATGTCGCTCTGGAATCGATGGGATTCAAGACCTTCGGTTTCGCCGGCGGGCGTGAGGACATCTGGGAGCCGGAGAAAGACATCTATTGGGGAGCAGAGGAAACCTGGCTTGGCGACAAACGCTACTCCGGTGACCGGGAACTCAAGAATCCTCTCGCCGCCGTGCAGATGGGTCTGATTTACGTGAATCCGGAAGGGCCCAACGGCGAACCAGATCCAATCAAGTCCGGCCGGGACGTTAGGGTGACGTTCGCACGCATGGCAATGAACGACGAGGAGACAGTTGCGCTCACCATTGGCGGACACACCTTTGGTAAATGCCACGGCGCCGGCGATCCGTCACTAGTCGGGCCTGAACCCGAGGCTGCTGGTATCGAAGAGCAGTGCCTCGGCTGGAAGAGTAGTTATGGCAGCGGTAAAGGTGCAGATCAGATTGGCAGCGGTTTGGAAGGCGCATGGACTCCGACCCCGACTCAGTGGGACACCAGCTATTTGGACATGCTGTTCGGCAACGAGTGGGAACTGACCAAGAGTCCCGCCGGCGCCCAGCAGTGGACGCCTAAAGAGGCGACTGACAACAATCAGGCACCGGCAGCTGACGATCCGTCGAAGCGGGTCCCGATCATCATGACCACCGCGGACATGGCTATGCGGATGGACCCAATCTACGAGCCGATTGCACGACGCTTCCATGAAAACCCGGAAGAGTTAGCAGACGCCTTCGCCCGCGCGTGGTTCAAGCTGACCCATCGCGACATGGGCCCTCGCGCACGCTATCTCGGCCCGGAAGTTCCTGGCGAAGAGCTTATTTGGCAAGATCCGGTCCCTGAAGTCGATCATGAACTGATCGATGACAATGACATCGCCACACTTAAGGGCAAGATCCTTGATTCCGGTCTGTCTATCTCCGAGTTGGTTTCAACGGCCTGGGCATCAGCTTCGACCTTTCGTGGTTCCGACATGCGTGGTGGTGCGAACGGTGCCCGCATTCGTCTGGCGCCCCAGAAGGATTGGGACGTCAACCAGCCGGATCAATTGGCGAAAGTGTTGAAGACACTGGAAGGCATCCAAAGTGAGTTCGACAAGACGGTCTCCATGGCTGACCTGATCGTGTTGGCGGGTTGCGCGGGTGTTGAGCAAGCGGCCAAGAATGGTGGTAACGATGTGACTGTTCCGTTCAAACCGGGCCGCATGGATGCCTCACAGGAGCAAACCGATGTTAAGGCCTTCTCTTTACTGGAGCCGGAAGCAGATGGTTTTCGCAATTACCTCAAGACCAAATACACCATATCGGCTGAGGAGATGCTGGTCGATCGGGCACAATTGCTGACACTGACCCCGCCTGAGATGACGGTTCTCGTTGGTGGTATGCGAGTCTTGAATACCAACTTCGATCAGTCCCAAAACGGTGTCTTCACCAGCCGGCAAGATACGCTAACCAACGACTTCTTCGTAAACCTGCTCGATATGGGTACTACCTGGAAAGCGGTCTCTGAAGACGACGACCAGTTTGAAGGCAGCGATCGCGTAACGGGTGAATCTAAGTGGGCCGGCACTCGTATCGACCTGATCTTTGGTTCAAATTCCGAACTTCGCGCCCTGGCTGAAGTCTACGGAAGTGCAGATTCGCAGGAGCAGTTTGTCTATGACTTTGTGGCGGCCTGGAACAAGGTAATGAACCTAGACCGCTTTGACCTCGGCTGATCGTAGTAAAAAAGTCTTAGAGGGCTTCTGGAGAGTATTTTGAACTGAAAATCGGACGATCGGGAAGAGATAATTGCCACAGATTTACGGATGTTTTGAACTTTCAAAGAAGCCATTAGCAACATATAAGCGCGGCGTTTCAATATAATCTGAAACGTCGCGTTTGAGTTAGGCATCTACCGTCTACAGGTCACAGAACCGAAGCCAGGAGAGACAAACACAGCCGCAACTGAAGTGCGAATTAACGTAGTGCCATCAACCGCGCTGGTATTTATCAGGATGTCCTTCTCTTTCTTGATTAATTCTTTCTATTGTATCTTGTCATCGAACATGTCGACTCACAGTCGTCATGTTCGAAGATTTTCACCATACGTTCAATCTTGCTTTGCTTCTCATTGACTGGTCCTGCGACTTTCTTTCAATCTGCCAAAGCACACCCGATCACTGGCAACTATCAGTTTAAGGGAACATATAGCAATCGCCCTTCAAAGAGGATACCATTCGCTTTGAACCATTTCACGGATGGGAATTAAAAATGAAAAGATAGTACCAATGGCAATCTCAACCAAATTTTATTTTAGTCAAGTTGAGATTTATCGTAAACTTCCAAGAGAACGATCTTGGCTCATTATTCTCAACTCTTGAGATTTCATTTCAGAGCACTTGTGTACCGTTGCGGTGAGTAGCCGTGGATTGCTGTGCCATTGACAATTGCAAACGGCACCCCTCTCTTAGCATCCAACTGTTTTTTTCTGGCCGCTGCCTGCGCGTCTTTTTCTATGTCATAAGCTTTGTAGGAGATGCCTTTGGACTTGAAAAACTGTTTGGCCTGTTTGCAATACGGACACCAACTGGTCACATAGAGTTCAACCTGGTTTTGTTGAGCAATTCGCTGTGATGATGATTTTTTGGCAGGTTTACTTCTCTTTGCATAGTCAGCCGGTGGCGGGTAATAGGTTCTGCGAACTACACCGTTCTTGTCTGTCCAGGTATAGAGAGTTTTGGAAAAGGTAGGAGCTGCCAACAGTAACTGCATAGCAAGTGGGAGGCAGAAAATCATTAGACAGATACGGGACAGTTTCATTATAAATCTCCAGTTGATGGAAACAAACTACAGTAGAAATAATAGGTTTTGGAAACAGTAAGAAATTAAGATCTTCGATGTGGCAATATTAACCTTAAGTTCAGTGGTTTTTTAAACGCTCAGCATTTCAGAAGCCCAACAGAAACGCCTTGATAGTATTCATTTATTTAATACTCTTGGGGCAACTTATATAAGCAGTCAAACCATCCTTTAACCAAAAATACTCAATACAGTCGGGTTGGCCTGTAACTTTTCGCTTGTCAATATCTATAGAATTTAACGCTTCCCCTATAGAAACCAACCCTGATCTATTTCTATCAATATACAATAGAGGTAACGGAGAGACGGCAAGAATACTTGCGTATGTCGTTGAAAATACCGCCATCAGTCCTATACAAATATATCCTGCTCTTTTTATGATCATATTGAATATCCTATCAGTGTTAATATATGGAAAATGTCCAAGATATCAAATTATAACGCGGACGCGTTTTCCGCTTATTCCGATATTAAGGAGAAAAAGTGGAAAATCTTGTAAATCAGACTATCCACCGTTCATTCAATCACCGATGGATTATTTTTAACAGAAATTTTTTGAGAAAAGAGGGGTAGAGAAAATCAGATTCAGTGGCAAGGTTAACAGGTGAACATATATGTGCGGGTTAAGGTATAAGATACTTCCTAATTATCTCGAATGTGAGTGCTTTGTCTACCGGTGTCAGATAATATCCAAGCCTGTGGTTGAAGTTGTCAGATTGGGTTTCGACTTTTATAAATAAAGAGAGTAGCAATTACCCCTCTTCCCATGCAGACACGTTCCCAGAATTTTCAGATTGCCATCATAAATGACAATACTGCAGAACTATAGAAGCTTGCTACCGGCATTCAACTCTCAAGCATAGGAATAATTATTCTGGTCAGATTTAATGCGTTGTGCCATTATAGAAGTATCGTTTTTATATTTTGTCTGAATGTGTTCAGGCTATTTTTAATCAACTCAATTGATGATGCCTCTCTGTTTGATGGCTGTTTTATAACTATCTGCGTGACTTTATATTGACAAAAAATCTTTTTTTCCACTTTCGTTCCCGGCGAGTACCAGTGGACGCTTTGCGATTTACTCTCACTTGGGGGCTTGGCGGCATGGCTGCACTGATGATTGTGCAGCAACTGGTGACCGGCCTGCTGCTGGGATTCTTCTATGAGCCGGTTCCAGTTGTCGCTTACGAATCGGTCCAGCACATTCAGAGCAGCGTTTTTCTGGGTCGGCTTGTGCGCAATATGCATCATTGGACCGGTCATGCTTTGATCATTGTGGTGTTTCTGCACCTGCTGCGAGTTTTCTTGAATGGTGCATTTTATCCGCCCAGGCATCGCAACTGGCTTGTGGGATTGGGCCTTGGCGTTCTTGTTCTGATTGCTAATTTCAGCGGCTACCTGCTGCCGTGGAATCAGCTTTCTTACTGGGCCGTCACCATTGCCACTTCAATGCTCAGCTATGTTCCCCTTATCGGTACATCCCTGCAGGAAATGATTCGGGGAGGTTCAGAGGTGGGGGCGGATACGCTGCAGTTATTTTATTTTATCCATACAACTCTTGTCCCGGTTGGACTTTTTTTGCTTATGGCCTATCACTTCTGGTTTGTCCGCAAGGCAGGGGGCGTGTTGGTTCCCGGAAAAGAGCGGGCAGGTGATACGAATAGTAAAAAAAGTGTCCCGATTAGCGAATTGTTGGTGCGGGAGGTGGCCTTTGCAGCAGTAGTGACCTGTGCTCTGCTGCTTTTTTCCATGTTTGTTGACGCGCCGCTCGCAGGGATGGCAAATCCTGAATTGACTCCGACAAGCGTCAAGGCCCCCTGGTATTTTCTTGGAGCACAGGAACTCCTGCTTCATGTCCATCCGATTGTCGCGGTCTGCATTGTTCCCCTGTCCATTGGCCTTTTCCTTCTCTTCCTGCCCTTTGGTAAGAACAAGGCAGGCAAACCAGGTCGCCTGGTTACAACACTGTTTCTCACGGGAATTGTTTTTCTGGTGGGGTTGACAATGACTGGTATCTGGTTCCGGGGACCGGGAATGAAATGGGTATGGCCATGGTAACAGAAAAAGTTAAACAGAAAGGTTCCTCGGATTCCCGCCGGAGTTTTTTGACCAGACTCTGGATTGGTTTAGGCGCTGTCGCCTTACTGCAATTTCTGGCAGGTACTGCTTTCTTTCTTCTCTCAGGTAGGAAACGGGCAGGTAAGCACACAACACAACTTCTTGAGGTCGGGTTGATCACTGATTTTTTGCCCGGTTCCGTCACGCTCATCGGCAAGGGGCATCTTTATCTCACTCGGCTCGATGATGGCGGCTTTCTTGCTATTTCCAGAAAATGCACTCACCTGGGTTGCGCAGTGCCGTGGATAATTGAACGCAAACAGTTTGAATGCCCCTGCCACGCCTCAGTCTTCGACATCACCGGCAAGGTAATCAAGGCTCCGGCACCACGGGCCCTTGATCTTTTTCCCGTCAGTTTTAAGCGTGACATGGTCACTATCGATATCAGCAGCCCAATCAAGCGGGCCGATTTTACAGCGGAACAACCGGTCTATCCTCGGGAGATAGGCTGAGGCCATGCAGAACTGGAAGATTATCGGTGTCATTGCCACCCTGATCATTGTTCTTTCTCTGCCGCT
>JAQYVS010000005.1 GCA_030145365.1 Desulfofustis sp.
AACTTCCGGCGGAACACCTTTTACCGAAAAACCGATAAACCGTGCCATCGGGTCTTTACCGATCTTTTTCAAATAATCTTCAGACACGACCAGTGAAACGGCTGCGCCATCAGTCATCTGAGAGGAATTGCCGGCGGTAACCGGACCGCCCAATTTGAAAACCGGTTTTAACTTGCTCAAGGTTTCAAGTGTCGTTCCAGCTCTGACACCATCGTCAACGTCCACCTCCTGCATAGTCTTGCTGATTTTACCGTTTACCAGCGTGGTTCGTTCAACGGGTACCGGGATAGTTTCGTCTTTAAATCTCCCCTCTTCAATGGCTGCGGCAGCTTTGGCATGACTGCCAGAAGCAAAAGCGTCCATTGCCTGACGGTCAATCCCGTACTTCTCTGCTACCAGCTCGGCAGTTATTCCCATGGAAGAGTATGATTCCGGCCATTCAACTGCAAGTCCAGGGTTGGAACTGAATTTAAGACCGCCAAGCGGAACTGAAGACATCGACTCAACACCGCCGGCAATAATACAGTCGGCAAATCCAAGCATGACCCGTTCTGATGCCGTGGCAATCGTCTGCAAACCGGATGAGCAGAAGCGGTTGATTGTCTGGCCCGGGACTTCAACCGGCAAACCAGCTTTCATGGCCGCGATGCGGCCGATATTCATGCCCTGCTCCGCTTCTGGAAAAGCACAGCCGAGATAGACGTCGTCGACCGTCATCGGCTCTATACCGGTTCGCTCCAACAGTCCTTTGATAGCTGTTGCTGCAAGATCGTCGGGCCTCATGTCCTTGAAATTCCCTTTGTTCGCCCGGCAGCCTGGAGTCCGGTAACTTGCCAGAATATAGGCTGTTTTCATAAGATACCTCTTTGCTGAGTCGTTTGATGATGGTGATGCTGATTAATTTCGCAGCGGTTTGCCGGTCTTAAGCATATGCTGAATACGCTCAGCCGTCTTTTTATTGGTGCACAACTTCAAGAAATTCTCCCTTTCCAGTTTCAGCAGGTACTCTTCACTGATAATGGTTCCGGGATTAACATCACCACCGCAGATAACATCGGCAATAATTCCGCCCATTTCTGCCTCGTATTCAGTGATGAACTGACCCATTTTCATATTCCAGAGCTGACTTTTGATGCTTGCTGCAACATCCCGGCCCGGTGCTGCAATATCTTTACGGAGTTGTTTCGGTCGATAATTTGCGGCCAGTGCCATTACATTCTGTTTGGCATCGCCGATCAATCGATCCAGGTCCATACTCAGACTATCGCCACGGCGCATATAGCCCATCCCCATCAACTCGGCCGCTCCCATGGAAACCTGGGCCATGGCGATCTGTTTGAAACTTTTGAAAATGAAGGGCTGAACATCGGTCTCATATTGAGCCGCCAGATCTACCGCCCGAATGCACATCTCCTTGATTCCACCACCTGCCGGCAGAAGCCCGACACCGATCTCAACCAACCCCATATAGGTCTCTGCATAAGCGTTGATTCGATCAGCATGCAGGCAGAATTCACAGCCTCCTCCAAGGGTCATATTAAAGGGTGCGGCCACCACTGGTACTTTTGCGTATTTTACAGCCATGGTGGCTTTCTGGAAGGACCTGACCACCATATCAATATCTTCAAGAGCGCCTTCGGCAAGGGCGACGGCCAGCAGCATCAGATTGGCGCCGACCGAGAAATTAGCGCCGCGATTGGCGATAACCAGTCCGACTCCGTCATCTTCCGCCCGTTTTATGGCGCGATGGGTCATAGCCAGGATATCACCGCTGATGGCATTCATTTTAGAGTGGAACTCAAAGCAGAAAACCCCGTCGCCAAGATCGATTACCGTCGAGTTTGCGTTCTTCTCAACAATAGTGTTGCCTCGTTTCAGAACCTCGATATCGATCTGCCCTTCCGGCAAATCAACCGGCTTATACTGCCCTGCAGCGATATCATAAAATTCTTTGAATCCCTCTTCGCTGAAGCGATAAAACGATTCAATACCTGCCAACCACTCGGGGACGTTCACACCGTCTTTTGACGCCTGTTTGATAAATGATTCCACTCCAATCGCATCAAGCATCTCAAACGGTCCAAGTTCCCAGTTGAACCCCCATTTCATTGCATTGTCGATATTGACCACATCATCGGCAATTTCAGGGATCCGGTTGATGGTATAAATCAGGGTGTCCCGAATTGTTTTCCAACCATATTCTGCACCTCGGTCGCCGCCGTTTATTACCGCACGAATCCGCTGCCGAGGATCATCCACCTGTTTGACCATCTGGACTGAGGCAAATTTTGGCTTCTGCAGCGGTTTATATTCACCACTGTTGTAGTCGTAGTAGAAAATCTGCCGTTTGCCATCGACCATCTCCTTTTTATAAAAGCCCTGTCTGGTCTTGTTGCCGAGCTTCTTCTCGCTGATCATTTTGGCCATAAACTCCGGTAACTTAAAGACGTCCCGTTCCTCATCGCCGGGCAGCAGGTCATACGAGTTGGTACCCACGTGAGCCAACACATCAAGCCCAACTAGATCGGCGGTCCTGAAGGCTGCGCTTTTGGGCCTGGCAGTGGCAGGCCCAGCCACTGAATCAACCTCTTCAACTGTCATTTTCATATCGAGCATATGCTGCATGCCTTTGTAAATCGCATACACACCGATACGGTTGGCAATGAAATTGGCAGTATCTTTTGCGTAAACAATTCCTTTGCCGAGTCGACGGCTGATAAAATCAGCCATGCCTGAGACAATTTCAGGATCTGCACCGCTGCACGGAACGATTTCCATCAATCTCATGTATCGGGGCGGATTGAAAAAATGGGTTACTAGAAAGCGTTTTTGCACCTCAACCGGTAGTGCTTTGGCCATTTCATTGACCGACAAACCACTGGTGTTTGAAGATAGAATCGCATGGGATGATAGGTGAGGGACTATCGATTCAAACAGACTGAGCTTGATAGCCATATTTTCAATGACCACTTCGATAACCCAATCGCATTCTGACAATTTCTTTAGATCATCCTCGAGGTTGCCGACTTCAATGCGCCCGGCATACTCCTTGAGATACAGTGGTGCCGGCTTCATCTTGAGCAGTCCCTGCAATCCGTTTGCAGCAATTTTATTTCGCACTTCCGGGCTTTCAAGCGTCAGGCCTTTGGCCTTCTCTTTATCTGTCAGTTCCTTTGGGACAATATCGAGCATCAGGACTTCCAGCCCGCCGTTGGCAAGATGTGCGGCGATTGTGGCGCCCATAACCCCGGCACCGAGTACGGCAACACGATTAATCCGAATCATTTGATTTCTCCGTCAGCGGATTTGGATTTAAATACCAAACCGTTTTCTTTGCTCATATACAATTCATCCACGATTGCTTTGTATTTGCTGTAAATCTCTTTACGTTTCAGCTTCAGTGTCGGTGTCAGCTCCCCTCCGGTTATCGAGAAATCCCGGGGTATCAGAGCAAAATATTTAATAGTGGAGTAGGAAGGAAGTTTTCTATTAAGCTCGGCGATACGTTCCGTGTACAACTGGGTGATCCGCTTGCTTTTTACCAGCTCATAGATATCGATATAATCGAGTTTTTCTTCCCGGCTGAAATCGATCAGACGCTCGATATTGGGGGTCAGCAACGCCACCAGATATGGTTTGCGATCACCGAAAACAATGGCCTGGGATATGTACTTGTCGAGTTTGAGCTCAATTTCGATCGGCTGAGGGGCTATGTTCTTGCCACCGGCGGTTACAATAATTTCTTTTTTGCGATCAACGATATAGACAAATCCTTCCTCATCGATCCGGGCGATATCCCCGGTCTTGAACCAGCCATCCTCAAAGGTTTCGGCCGTTGCTTTCTCATTTTTAAAATAACCATGCATAACCTGTGGTCCCTTTGCCAGGAGCTCACCGTCACTTGCTACCTTCAGCTCAGTTTCATCGACCTTTTTACCGACCGAGTCGAAGCGAACGTCCTTGAGACTGCACAGAGACAGGACTGGACTCGTCTCCGTCAAACCATAACCGTTTAAAACCGGTATGCCTATTGCCCACATGAATTCGTTGATTGTCTTATCAAGGGGGGCGCCTCCGCAGATCATTCCTCTCAATCTTCCGCCGAAACGAGCCCTGACTTTTTTAAAAACCAATCGATCATAGATACGGTATTTTAATGCCAGTATTCCTAACGGCTCTTTGGTTACATATTTTTTATTCACATATTCCCTGCCGATTTTTACCGCCTGGTGAAACAGGCTTTTGCGCAAGGGACTCATCTGGTGAACACTTTCATGGATGCGGGAATACACTTTTTCGAAAAGCCTCGGTACGCTTATCATAAACGTAGGTCTGATCTCGGCCATGTTTTCTACTACCTTTTTGACATCCTCAGCAAAGGCGATGTGTATACCGGTCAACAGCGACACATAATATCCGCCGGTTCTTTCCAGAATGTGACTCAATGGCAGAAAACTGAGGAATATCTCTTCCTTATAAAGCCCACCAATTCGCTTTATACCGTAATAGGCGTTGCTGATCACATTGTACTGAGAAAGCACAACTCCTTTCGGCGGCCCCGTAGTACCAGATGTGTAAATTACCGTCAGGATATCATCATGGGTAATCTGAGCAATTTTGTCTTCGATGTGCTTTTTCTCTTCTTCACTCAACGGAGAGGATACTTCTGAAAGCTGGTACTGGGTGTAAACGGGGAACGATCTATCTCCCATAAAGCGTTCGTAAGAGATTACCAGTTCAACGTTGGGTATCTCTTCTCGCACTTCAAGCAGTTTTTCGTATTGGGCTTTGGTGGAAACAAATACGATCTTGGCTTCACAATGGTTGAGAATGTAGGCAGCCTGGGAACCGGTATTTGTCGCGTAGATGGGTACCGGGATTCCCCGTCCGCTCTGAATTCCGAAATCGGAAATCGCCCAACCCAGCCTGTTTTCAGAGAAAATTGCAACTTTGTCACCCGGCTTCATGCCGACCTTGCACAAACCGCGGGCGAGTAACAGCACCCGTTCATAAAACTCTTCGTAGGTCAATGACAGGAAGGACCCGTGCTTTTTATAGCTGATTGCCGTCCGATCGGACAATCGGTTGGCATTTTCTTTAAGTATTGCCGGAACTGACTGATACGAAAGAAAATTCATGTTTTCTCCTGTCAACAAGTCCACTTCACGGTATTAAGGGCTTTCTACTATTGTATCACAAACCTGTGACCTCTGTATAGATTACCTTTACGTTTAAGTCAAATAGAAAAACGTACAGATCAGCCTGCCAGGGAATTCTCTAACAAATTTCAGTAGCTCAGGTTTTACTGAACTTATTATCTATATATTAAGATGTTTATGGTGAATATCTGGAACACAAGAGACAGGAAATAATTGTTGATATGAGCAGATATATTTTACGGACCCTAATCTTCACAGTATTTACGTAAAGAAAAGATATTTTTCTCAACAGTTCATGGGTAAGCATCTAACATAATTGATTATGACAGAAAATCATCAGGGATACACTACCCGGGCATGCCCGGATAAACACCGGGTGAGCGAACATCTGCAGGTTTCTCTATCAAAATCAACGATACATGAGAGGATTACAATTTTTTATTGTCACTTTACCCTGCAGCATACTACCTTTTGAATATTCACTGAAAATACAACTGTTTGTTTTGGGGTCATAGTTCTCCACCCACAAATTATCATCTTTCCATGTTGCGGTGATATGGCGATAGCCATCCGGTACCTGGATGGTCATGACGCCGCCGTATCGTTTAACAAAAACTTGTTGTAAACCAAAGTAATAGATTCCCCAGAATATCAACAGCAGACCTGCTGAAGCAATAAAGGCAACTCTCATTTTCTCAGCTTTTATGCCAACTCCGTAGAGAACCCCGCCGACCATCAGCACAACAACAGACCAGTATACATAAGTAATCATAGTTAATATCCTCCTTCACCTATTCTTGATTCATTACCTACTCTATACTACCAATATGACGACCGATTGCAATATGACGGCGGATTGTGTTTAAATAGATAAACAAAAACGGTAATTCCTGGTATCGTGAGTATCAATTTCAGCTATTCACGGCGACTTTTAACCCATACATTCATATGTCTGAAACTATTTCCAAGAAAAAATCGAAGACGGGAGTTATCTTCGGAGGCTCAGGGCTGATCGGGGGCACAGTTGTCAATTTTTACAAACAACGACGCCCGGGCATTGTGGACATGCTTGCCCCAAGTAGCAAAAAAGTCTCTCTACAGAATTGCCGGGACATTCATAACTACTTGCTCAGTGTCAAACCCGATTTTGTCATTAATTCCGCGATAGCAAATATCAATGCAGATCCACAACTTTCCTTTGACGTCAATTATGTTGGGGCCATTAATATAGCACGTGCCGCCGCATCTCTGAAAATTCCCTATATCTTTTTCAGTTCCGCCGCCACCTTACCCCAGGGCCAAGAATTACTTGAGGATGAAACCCAGCCGCTGGCTGCAAAACTGACAAATTATGCCAAATCGAAACTCATGGCAGAAGAAACACTCAGGTTTATGGCCGACAACGATGGGCTCGATTTTTCATGCATCCGACTGGCAGTGGTCTACGGGAATCATGATCACAAGATTCAGGGATTTCACCGACTTTTGTTCTCGATTGCCGATGAATCCATGCCCTTCTTGTTCACTAAAAAAGGTACGAAACACTCGTACACCAACTCCCGGAAACTGCCGTTTCTGATCAACCATATGCTCGAAAATCGTGATGAATTTGGAGGGGGAACCTACCATTTTGTCGACAAAGATCCTGTGGAACTCGACAAGCTGATCCTGGCGATTAAATCATATCTGCAATTGAGTAGCCCGCGTAAAATCTATGTACCCTATTCTGTTGCCCGAACCGGGAAAAAAAGTGTTCAGGTTATTCTGCGCATGCTCACCAAGATCGGCTTAAAGGCCTCGCTCCCACCTGAACTTATGTTTCTCGGAGCTTTTTACCGAACCCAGACCCTTTCTGGCAAACGTGTTGAGTCATCAAGTTTTGTTGATCCGATGCCTGAAGAAACGGTTTACACCCGACTGCCGGAGATGATAAT
>JAQYVS010000066.1 GCA_030145365.1 Desulfofustis sp.
TTTTTTTTATGACGGGACTCTTTTATATGTGTTATCGTAAGTACTTGACATGATGGTTTGAACCGTTATAAGGTTCTTTGTATGCCGTTTTTTCAAGGCAATCCACCACATTAAATTCTTTGATGAAAGGGAGGTTTTAAATGGCTTTAGATCCGACGAAACACGCTGATTGGGAAATTGCACAGGAAGCCGAAAAAACGATGTTGACGATCTATGAGATCGGTGAAAAGCTTGGATTGACCAATGAGGAGTTGCTTCCACAGGGTCATTACATTGCTAAAATTGATTTTCGCAAAGTCCTTGATCGCTTAAAAGACAAGCCTGATGGTAAGTACATTGATGTAACCGCCATTTCACCAACGCCTTTAGGTGAAGGTAAATCCACCTCTTCCATGGGGCTGGTTCAAGGTCTTGGAAAAATAGGTAAAAGCGTTTGTGCCGCTGTTCGTCAACCTTCTGGTGGACCGACCATGAATATCAAGGGCTCTGCTGCCGGTGGTGGTCTTGCCCAGTGTATTCCTCTCACTCCATTCTCTTTGGGTTTCACCGGCGACATCAACGCTATCATGAACGCCCATAACCTGGCGATGGTTGCACTGACTTCCCGTCTCCAGCATGAAAGAAACTATACCGATGAGCAGCTAGAAAGACTCTCTGGTATGGAGAGACTCGACATCGATCCGACAAACGTTGAGATGGGTTGGATCATGGACTTCTGCTGCCAGGCTCTCAGAAACATCATCATCGGTATCGACGGTGTTAACGGTAAGTCCGACGGCTTCATGATGAGATCCAAGTTCGGTATCGCCGTATCTTCAGAAGTTATGGCAATTCTCTCTGTTGCCAGAGATCTCAAGGATATGCGTGAGAGAATGGGTAAAATCGTAGTTGCCTACACCAAGAAAGGCAAGCCGGTTACGACCGAAGATCTGCAGGTTGCCGGGGCAATGACCGCATGGATGGTTGATGCTCTCAATCCATCTCTGATGCAAACACTCGAAGGCCAACCTGTTATCGTTCATGCAGGACCTTTTGCCAACATCGCAATCGGTCAGAGTTCTATCATCGCCGACCGCGTTGGTCTGAAGCTTGCTGACTACCATGTAACCGAATCCGGTTTTGGTGCTGATATCGGATTTGAAAAATTCTGGAACCTCAAGTGTCGTTTCTCTGGCCTAAAACCTGACTGTGCAGTTGTAGTAGCAACTATCCGTGCTCTCAAATGCCACGGTGGTGCACCCGTTCCTGTCCCAGGAAAGCCGATGCCTGAAGAGTACAACAGCGAAAACGTTGAGTGGGTAGCCAAAGGCTGTGATAACCTGATCCATCACATCAAGACAGTTCGTAAGGCAGGTATTGCTCCTGTTGTCTGCATTAACGCATTCTACACCGATACCGACGCAGAAATCGCCAAAGTTCGTGAGCTTTGCGAAGCTGTAGGTGCCCGTGTTGCTCTCTCAAGGCATTGGGAGCACGGCGGAGACGGCGCCATTGAATTTGCTGAGACCGTTGTTGAGGCATGTGAAGATAAGACCGAATTCAAACTTCTCTACGAGCTCGATATGCCGATCAAAGAGAGAATTGAACTCATCGCCAAAGAAGTTTACGGTGCCGACGGTGTTGACTACTCTGCAGAAGCCAACAGGGCTATTGACAGAATCCAGGCTGATCCTGAGCTTTCTAATATGGCTATGTGTATGGTTAAGACCCATCTCTCCCTCTCCGATAATCCAGCCCTCAAAGGTGTACCCAAAGGCTGGAGACTCTCCATCCGTGAGGTTCTCACCTATGGTGGTGCAGGCTTTATCGTACCGGTTGCAGGAACCATCAGTCTCATGCCAGGTACCGGCTCTAACCCAGCGTTCAAGCGTATTGACGTTAATGTGGAGACCGGTAAGGTTGAAGGCGTATTTTAGGCAGGAATTAGTATTTTTAGTAAGAAAGGTGTAATATAATGAGGTTAAGATACAAATCTTGATATTGCACCTTTCGTAATAAGTAAGAGATTATGGCCAAAACAACCGGAAACCTTTCCAGACGATCTTCGATTAAGAAAACGGTCAAAGATCAGTCCGGAGCAGGAAAAATAAAGCTGGGCGAATTGTTGAGTAAAGCGGGATACATCACCGCGAGGCAATTTGATACAGCAAAAAGAGAAGTGCAGAAGAACGGCACAAGGATGAGTGCCGTTCTTCGGCAGCTCGAATATATTGATGAAAATACCGTTTTTAATTTTCTCAGCCGACATCATAACTATGTTCCTGCAGTTATTAAAAACGAAGCTCCAAATCCCGATGCCATCAAGCTTATGCCATATGAACTTGCCAAGCAACATTTGGCATTTCCATTACGTATGGCAGGAAATACCCTGCAGATTACTATGGCAGAACCTTCGGATGCTGCTGCCGTTGAAGAATTGCAGGACGAATTACATAAAGAATTGTCGGTCTGTGTATCAACTGAAAAAGACATCGTTGAGGCCTATAAAAAGTATTACGACATTGATGATGAAGAAGCTCAGTCGTTCTTTGCTTCAGGAGAGGATGTTGAGGAAGAAATGTCGATCACTGAGGTCGACGACTTCGGGGCGATTGTTGCCGAGGCAGCTGATGATTTTGAAATAGAAAGCACTGAGGTCGATGACAGCTTTGACCAGTTTGCGGCATCCGATGCTCCAATAATTAAACTGGTCAACGGTATTCTTGTAAAAGCGGTTCAGGATGAGGTGTCCGATGTCCACATAGAACCCTACGAGCGTTCTATGCAGGTTCGTTATCGTAAAGACGGCTCGTTGTTCAAATCGATGAACCTGCCGCTCACCATCAAAAATGCAATGACGGCCAGGGTTAAAATTCTGGCCGGTCTCGATATTACCGAAAGGCGAGTCCCGCAGGATGGTCGTATTAAAATGAGGATGGGCAAGAACCGCTCGGTGGATTTTCGCGTGTCTTCTCTACCCACGTTGTTTGGTGAATCAGTGGTCTTGCGAATTTTGGACAAGAATTCACTCAATGTTGATCTGACCAAACTTGGGTTTGAACCTCACACCTTTGAGATGCTCAAGCGCTGTCTCACTCGGCCTCAAGGTATGTTGCTAGTAACCGGTCCCACCGGATCGGGAAAGACGGTAACGCTTTATTCCTCCTTGAATTCACTCAATAATGAAGACATCAAGATTTTGACGGCAGAAGACCCCGTGGAATTCAGCTTTAAGGGAATCAACCAGGTAAACGTTAATACGGAAGTCGGCATGACTTTTGCCGCTGCCCTGAAAGCCTTTTTACGCCAGGATCCTGATATTATCATGGTCGGCGAGATCCGTGATTATGAAACGGCTGAAATTGGGATCAAAGCGGCGATGACTGGACATCTCGTTTTCTCGACCCTGCATACCAATGACAGTGCGGCCACTATCGGGCGTCTTGTTGATATCGGTGTTCCTCCCTATATGATAGCCTCGTCTGTAACTATGGTTTTGTCACAGCGTCTGGGCAGAAGGTTGTGCCAAAACTGTAAGAAGAAAATGAAATATGCTGAAAGCGAATTGCTGACGGTTGGGTTTCATGAAGATGAACTGGAGGATCTGGTGGTTTATGGTCCAGTCGGTTGTCCTGAATGCAACGGTCTTGGATATCGCGGCAGGGTTGGTTTTTTTGAATTGATGGAAGTTACCGATGAAGTTGCCAAGGCGATCAGTGCTGAGGTGCCAGAGGATCAGCTTCGTAAAATAGCTATCCAGGAAGGGATGACTCCATTAAGGGACGCTGCCCTTCAGAAAGTACGGCAGGGTATAACCAGTATTCAAGAGGCTATGCGCAGGACGGTTGCCCATGAAGAAAGCATGCCGGCATATCTTATCAACCCGGATGTGGAAGAATATGTAGATGGCGATACGATTATCCGTGAGGGAAACAAGGATAATGATTTCTTCAAGTTGATTCGAGGGGCATTGACCGTTGTAAAAAGCGGTAAAAAGATCGCCGAATTGACAGAACCCGGCGAGTATTTTGGTGAAATGGCTGCGATTTCCGGAGAACCCCGATCAGCATCGATTATATCCAAAGGTCGTGCGACGATAAAACGGTATCCCGGTGATAAATTGAATGAGATTATTCATAAATATCCTGATATATCTTCCAAATTATTTTCAACGATGACAACTCGCCTGCTCAAATCAAACCAGATAACCGTCAAACTTGCAGGAGGCGGCGGTCCAAGAAAACCCGGTCACTAAATCATTTCAGCCCATGGTTCGGCAGTGTATTCAAGTGTGTGGATGGGGACATTGAAAGCAATTGTGTTCACCGATGGAAGCCCTGGCCATGAAAAACAATCCTGGGGGATTATCAAGGCCCTGCAAAATTATATCGATGTTGATGTAACTGAACTATCGATTGCCAAATCACACCTCCTTGATGATATTTCAGCCCATCTTGCTTATTTCTGCAATTTCAGTTCAGATTCACGTGTTGACAATGATTGTGATCTGTTAATTGGCACTGGCAGCCATACCCATTTACCAATTCTCAACGCAAAAAAAAGATGCGGGGCTAAGGCTGTTATCTGTATGGCTCCGATGAAGTTGATACGAAACAGATTTGATCTCTGTTGCATTCCATATCATGATAGGGTTTTACCAGCAGACAATATTTTCCGGACAATTGGTCCGCCGAATACAGCTTCTTCCGTCACAGAAAAAGATCCCTTGAAAGCCCTCGTTCTTGTGGGTGGTGAGGATCACCGGTCACATTACTGGGAAAGTAAGCGTATTGTTGCAGATATAGAGTCCTTGATCAAAGGGGCAGAAAAGCTGCAATGGACTGTTTCAAGCTCACCACGAACTCCTGAAGATACCGAGCTTCTTTTGGAGAAACTTGCTTCGGGTCTGGATAATGTTCAGTTTCTGTCGTTTACAAAAACTGTGCCTGGCTGGGTGGAAGCGCGATATAATGAAAACGAAACCGTCTGGATCAGCGCAGATTCGATTTCAATGGTTTACGAAGCCTTGTCTGCCGGGTGTAAGGTTGGTATTCTACCAGTACAGTGGAAGAGTAAGCGTAACAAATTTCAGAACTCCATTGAGTTTCTCCAGAAAGATAGAAGGGTGGTTTCCCTCAAACAACACCAGAAAAATGAGATCAGATGGACAGAATTGGATCCGCTCAATGAAGCTGATCGCTGTGCAAAGGAAATATTAAAAAGATGGTGGCCGACACGTTTACCATAGTACAAATTGTTCCTGAAATGGACGAAGGCGGGGTTGAGGGTGAAACTCTTGATTTTGCAATTTATCTTGCTCGCCAAGGTTTTCGATCCATTGTTATTTCAGGCGGCGGCAGGCTGGTTGCTCTGTTGGAAGCAAATGGTGTTGAACACCTGCTCTGGAAACATATCGGCTCAAAAAATCTGCATTGTTTACCTTATATACCTAAACTGAGGAAATTTCTCGTAACGGAAAAGGTGGATATTCTGCATCTTCGATCCCGACTGCCAGCCTGGATAGCCTATCTCGCCTGGAAAACCATGGATAGCCAGCAGAGGCCTGCACTGGTAACCAGTTTTCATGGTTTTTATTCGGTAAACAGTTATTCCACAATAATGACCAAAGGAGAACGGGTTATCGCTGTCTCTGGTGTCATCCAAAGTCATATACTGGAGAACTACTCAATTGATCGCTCCAAGATAAGTCTTATTCATGGCGGTTACGACTCAACCGTTTTTGATCCGCGGAATGTCACCAAGGAACGAGTAGAAAAATTAAAACATACCTGGGGAATAGAAAGTTACGTTGGACCGATAATCATGCTGCCGGGAAGACTGTCCTCATGGAAGGGTCAGGATGTTTTTATTGAGGCCTTAATCCAAATAAAAGATATAAACTTTCTGGCTTTATGTGTCGGTGATATTGCAGAAAACTCATCATTCACCAAACGGCTTCAAGAGCGTATCAGTGCTGATGGACTTGATGGCAAGATTAAACTTGTCGGCCATTGTGACGATATGCCAGCAGCGCTATCTATGGCTGATCTTGTCGTTTCGGCATCTTCCAGTCAGCCAGAGGCTTTCGGAAAAGTAGCCATTGAAGCAATGGCCATGGCCAAACCGATCATTGCAACAAGCCACGGGGGAAGCCTCGAGACTGTTGTCGACAATGAAACCGGATGGCTGGTGGAACCGTCAAATCCGAAAGCTCTTGCTTCAATTTTACGAGCAGTGATTGAAAACAAGGATCAGCTACCGAGAATAGGAGAAACAGGAAAAGCCTGGGTTGAAAAACATTTCACAGCCGAGAGGATGTGTGAGAAAACCCTCGATCTCTACCATCAATTGATTGATGAAAAAAAGAGAAGAGAACTCGGCGATATTTTGTCGATCGTTCAGATGTTGCCGGAACTCGATAGTGGAGGTGTTGAGCGAGGTACTTTGGAGATAGGAAAATATCTGGCTGATAATCAGCATCGCTCGTTCGTCATATCAGGAGGAGGGCGTTTGGTTTCACAACTCGAGGAAGAAGGTAGCCGCCACTTAAACTGGCAGGTTGGCTCGAAAAGCCCGCTTATCCTCAAGTATTTCTTCCCGCTGAGAAGGTTTTTGAAAAATGAAAAAATCGATGTTCTTCATCTTCGATCCAGAATGCCGGCTTGGGTGGGATATATCGTCTGGAAATCGTTGCCGAAAAAAGAACGGCCGGCGCTCGTTACCACCTTTCACGGGTTTTATTCGGTGAATAGTTACAGTGCTATCATGACAAAAGGAACGGCCATCATAGCCATTTCCAAAAGTATTGAACAGCATATTAAAAATGCCTATGGAGTTAAACACGGTATAGAGTTGATATTCAGGGGGGTGGATAAAGAAAAATTTGATCCTGTCTCTGTGTCTGAATCTCGAATTGAACGATTTCGTCAGGCTTGGCAATTACCAGGAGATAAACCGGTGATAATGCTACCTGGCAGATTGACGAGACTTAAAGGACAAGATCTTTTTATCAGGGCATTGTCACTTCTGCAAAACAGCCAATATCAAGCCGTTTTGGTCGGTGACACTGAAGATAATCCAGGGTTTACCGATGAACTGTTCGATTTGATTCAAAATCTGGGGTTGGACAAAAATTGTTTCATGGTTGGGCATTGTGATGATATGCCGGCAGCGCTCATGTTGGCTGATATTGTCGTATCAGCATCTTCGAATGAACCGGAGGCTTTTGGGCGAACAACAATTGAAGCTATGGCCATGGGTAAACCAGTAATTGCCACAGCTCACGGCGGCAGTTTGGAAACGGTTACACCGGGTAAGACAGGATGGCTGGTTACTCCCGGAGTAGCACAAGATCTTGCAAGGGCTATGGAAGAGGCGCTTAGTTCCCCTGAGACAATGATTAGATATGGGACAGCAGGAAAGGAAGCCGTCAACTCTAAGTTTACGATGAAAACCATGTGTGACAGGACTATGGTTCTTTATCGCAAACTTATTTCATCCAATCGACCGCACGCAAAACACCTGGAGACCTCCTCCTCATTGAAGCCATCTTAGAACAAGAGTTTAATAGGCAGATCAGAGATGGTAGTCAATTTTTCTTATCGGACCAGCCATCAGTGCGCTACTCATAAAAAGGTAAAAGTGCCCCTGCTGTGAATCAAAGAGCAGGGAGTTTATCAGGCTACCGGTTAATAGTGCCAGAATAACTCCCTGGAGCAGATACGATTTTTGATGGGGAAGCTTCTGGGCGACACGTAGTTGAAGGAAAATCAGGATGAAGAACAGAATCAGACCAACCAAACCGACCTGGACAGTTAGAAAAAGATACTCGTTGTGGGGGTTATCGGTAGGGGTCATTCCTCTGTTTTGTCTGGTGTTATCAGGGACTATGGCAAACGATCCGGTTCCGTGTCCAAACAGCGGTTTCTCTTTGATCATCTGGTAGCTGGTTGTCCACCAGTCAAACCTTTGTCCTACTGACGTCCTGGATTGCCCCGGTTCGTACTTACTGATTTCTTTTACCGCCTCCTGAATCCGATTCGAAAAATTACCTGAAACCTGATAAGTACATGTTATAATTACGAAAAAAGCTAGAACTGAGAGCAGCCACTTGGACAGGGTCAAACGTTGGTATAAAACGAGTATCATCAGACAGCAGAATACGAACATACCGGTTCTACCGGGTGCCACGAAAAAAATATTTACGGCGGCTGCCGTGAAGACGATCAACCACACATATCGATAGTGACGTGAATCGATTGCCAGATTAAGCGTCCAGAAGGCGAGAACTGCCATAAAGAAACTATGGGTGATGTGAAACACCAGTGAATACCCGTACCGGTCTTCCGGTAAGATTCCGAAGAAGATCAAATAGGATATAACCATCAGGATGCAGCATCCAGCAATAAATGATAATTCGGCACCTGTTCTGTAACGCTCGGAAATAGAAAGAAGACTGACAACCACAGGAAAAAGAAGCAATTCCCGATACTTCTTCAAGGTGTTAAGGGCCGATAGCGGCTCAGCTGGTGACCAGATTATGGCGATGGCCATAAAGACAAAAAGTACAAAGGCAATAAGGGTTGATCGGTTGGATTTAAATTGCGTATGCAGCTCGGATAAACCACCCGACATGAGCCAGCTTATTGCTGCAAGAGTTGAAAACAAACCCAGTAGCGACGTTGATAACGGTGTGACAAAGCATGCGAGGCAGATAAAAAGAGCTCCTGCTATTCTGAATCTATCACTTACTTTGGTTATCTTGCTGCCTATCAATAATTTTACCGAATTTACTGTGAGCTATGATTGATCAGTAAATCTAATTGTACTGCATGGTATAGAGCTGCTCGTATTCGCCGTGCAGGTCCAGCAGCTCGCCATGGTTTCCGTCTTCAACGATTTTCCCGTTTTTAATGACGATGATGCGATCGGCATTTTTTATTGTAGACAATCGATGGGCAATTACAAAGGTCGTTCGATCTTTCATCAAGTTTTCCAAAGCACTTTGAACCTCCCGCTCAGATTCGCTGTCAAGTGCTGAGGTTGCTTCATCGAGAATCAGAATAGGGGCATTTTTCAACAGTGCCCGTGCAATCGAAATACGTTGACGTTCACCGCCTGACAACCGGGCTCCTCCTTCACCAATGACCGTATTAAAACCTTTGGGTAAGGCTTTTATAAAGTCGAGCGCATGAGCAGCTTCTGCAGACGTTTCAAGTTCCTCTTCCGTATAGACAATACTGCCGTATGCAATGTTGTTTTCTACCGTATCGTTGAAAAGAATGGTCTGCTGGGTGACCATGGCAATCTGATCTCTGAGAGAATGTATGGTGATGTCTCTAATATCTGTGTTATCGATGGCAATAGTGCCGGACGTAACATCAAGAAACCTTGGAATCAAATTGGTGAGTGTCGTCTTTCCTCCCCCACTGTGACCGACGATGGCCAAGGTCTGTCCAATTGGGACCGTAAGATTTATATCTGCAAGAGCTTCAGTTTCATCGTCATAGTGGAAATTAACATTGGTAAAGCTAATGGTCTTCATAAAGGGAGGCAGCTCGGCAGCACCGGGTTTATCTGAAATTTCAGGCACGATGTCTAATATGGAAAAAATTCTTGTTGCGGCGGCAAATCCCTGCTGCACGATAGAATTTACCTTGCCAATCCTTTTAATCGGATCATAAGCAACGACAAGCGAAGTCATCAAAGCAAAAAATTCACCGGGCGTCATTGCTCCGTCAATTACCAGTTTACCCCCAAACCACATGAAAAGGGCCATTGCTATACCGCCAATGAATTCCATGAGGGGATGCTGAATACAGCGGAATTTGGCATCCTGTACCGTTATATCAAACAAAGTCTGAAGTTGAGCGTTGTAACGATCGTTTTCATACTCCTCCATGTTGAAGGCTTTTACGATCCGATTGCCCGTAATGGTTTCATAGAGCATATTTGAAACGTGAGCCGTTTCTTCCTGGGCTTTTGTACTGAGTCGACGGAAAACCTTGGCAAACCTGACGATGGGTAAAGCGGCGAAGGGTAGTACGGCAAAGCAGAATAGTGCCAGTTTCCAGTTGAGATAAAAAACCACCCCAAGGAGTACAACAACGGAGAAAAAATCCCTGAGAACACCAACCAGGGCACTGGATACAGCCTGCTGCATCAGGGTGACATCTGAAACAACTCGGGATATCAGAGTTCCGGTGGGGTGGTTATGGAAAAAGGAGAGTGGCTGGACATGGATATGTCTGAAAATATTTGAGCGATAATCCTTTATAACTGACAGTCCGACCTGTTCCAGAAGGTAATGGTATGTATAGTAAAAAATACCTTTAAATCCAAAGACAAAGACGATGATTATAGTAAGTGAGTAGAGATAAAAATCATTTTTTTCTATAAAAATTTTATC
>JAQYVS010000084.1 GCA_030145365.1 Desulfofustis sp.
GTGATATTCTGATACTCACTATCACCGATATCGCCAATAGAGGCTAAGAACGGTGGAATCATTCCTGCGATAAGCGCCGGTTGGGCGACAATAATTACATCAAGAAGCGTTCCTTCGAGAAATCCAATTAATCCAGTACAAACACTCGTAAAAAGAAGTGCCATGATCATTGTATTTCGTTTTCCGATGCGCCTGACTATCATACCTGAACACAGTAAGAACACGATGCTTACAACGCGTGAGGCCGTCAAAAGAACATTGACATATTCAATTGAATGAGACGATTGAGCCACCAGATAGGCTGGCAGAATTGCATATACGCCCTGCAACCCAGCCGCAGCTGCAGAGAGGAGGATCATTCCCATGTAGGTATTGCGCATTCTCAGGATAATTCCAATCGTGCGTAACTTAGGTGCAGCCCCAACTCCGCTGTCTGAGATTCCCCAGCGCCAGAATGCAAGGGTGGCTGCCCCACACACGGCGGCCATGGCTAAAAGAACCCCACGCCAACCAACCCAGGGCTCGGCAACAAGCACTATGAGTGGAGCCAATAACAAGGCCAGATTAGGACTTATTTCATGAAGTGCAAAAGCAATAGTCCTCCCTTCTGGACGGATTTTTCGGTTGATCATGGCAAGCCCGGAAGGCGGATAGGCCCCGGCTCCCGCACCAATAAAAATCATTCCTATGGACAACAGAACGATACCTGCTGCGATTGCTGAAAAGAAAAGTCCGGCTGCGATTAAAGCAAGAGCTGCAACAATCGTCAGTCCATGTCCGACTCGGACGGTCAGAAATCCGCAAAACAACATTGCTGCGGCATAACTGATACTGATGAAAAGGAAGAGTGTTCCAGCGGTGGCAAGGCTTATGTGCAGTTCACTTTGCAACGCAGGCATAATCGGAGAAAAGATTGCTCGGGACCCCATGGAAAAAAACACAGCAATCATCAACATCCCCATCATCAGGGTTGAACGGCCAGCCTGTTTATTCGTTTGAGTTGAATCTGTCATCCTTTTTTTACGTTCTGTCCAGGAATGCCATTCAGCAAAAATCATGTTGAAAAATCGCTTGACTTCACTCTGGTCATCTATCATGATAAAACACTTGTAATACGTATTACAACCGGTGTTGGAAGTCAACGTTTATACCCACACTCAAACTTCTGGGAACTATGGAACGACTTAAAACCAAACGAGCCCTTATAACCGGCGGTGCACAGGGTATCGGATTCGCCATTGCCGAGACCTTTAGCAGAGAAGGCGCTGTTGTCTATGTAGCTGATGTAAACTCAGATCTGGGCTTATCGGCTGCCGCCAATCTGAACAAAAGCGGAGCTGATGCAACCTTTGTATCTCTTGATGTTGGTGACGACGCCAACTGGAAACAGGTAGTCGAACAGGTTACTGCGGAATTGGGCGGCCTCGATATTCTTGTTAATAACGCCGGAATAAACATCCGCAAAGTGATTGAGGATATGAGCTCAGAAGAGCTCGACCAGATGTACCATGTCAATATCAAGGGACCGTTTCTGGGCATAAAACATGTACTGCCTGTTATGAAAAAAATCGGCGGCGGATCGATTATCAACATGTCCTCCGTCTGCGGTCTTATCGGGCACCGCTATACACCAGAAGCCTACACCACTGCAAAAGGAGCCCTGACAACATTAACCAAGGCCATTGCTTCTCGGTACGGGAAATTCAATATCCGCTGCAATTCGATAAACCCAAGTACCGCAGACACACCGATGGTTCAGCAGATGCTTAAAGATCCCCAGTGGAAAAAAGAGCGACTGGGTGAAGTACCTCTCGGAAGAATGGCCGGTCTTCATGATATCGCTGCAGCGGCACTCTACCTTGCCTCAGACGAAGCTGCTTTTATCAATGGTGTGGCCTTACCGGTTGATGGAGGCGTCACCGCCTATTGACCTAAGAAGAACCTTTTCAGCTATTGGGATTCGATATGTTTCAATTTTTAAGCCATATCTCAAGGAGTCGAGCAATTTGAGTCTTGATCCCATAAAAAATATTAAGAGCGAAAAAATTCACGCTCAGGTTTACGACCAGCTTAAAACACTTCTACTAGAAGGACACTGGCTGGCCGGCGATAAAATACCCTCGGAAGCTGAAATATGCCGAATGACCGGCGTCAGCCGAGTATCTGTGAGAACCGCTCTTAAATCTCTCATTGCCCAGGGGTTTCTGATCTCAAAACAAGGTGAAGGTACCTTTGTCGTCGATGTGTCTGTCGACATGAACATGGATCTTCTTGTTCCGATAATCGGGCTGGACAAAACAAGTATTATTGAGGTGCTTGAATTCAGAAAGATCCTTGAAGTAGGAATTGTTCCACTGATTTTCAAGAACCTCACAGATCAAGACCTGGACTATCTCAAGCGAAATGTTGAAGAACTTGAACAGACGTTGGAACAACAGATTGAAGAGATCACCGAACTCGATCTCGCCTTTCATCGAAAACTCTGCCTGGTCTCCGGAAATTCACTGATCATTAGAGTTAATAAAATACTCGCCACGCTCTTCAGAAAATCGATGGAAGACGTGGTCGTGGCCCTGGGCAATCAATCGGGCCGAAGCTATCATCGAATGATTTTTGATGCGATTGCAGGAGGTGATCAGCAAAAAACCACAGAAGTACTCAAAGAACACCTTGAAGTAACCATTGAATCGATTAAGCAAGCCGAGTTGCAACGCAACGTCTCCAAATAATTATGAGAAACAGATAACAAGACTCAGCAAAATAAAAGAGGCAGATACATGAACAAATCCCCGAAAGTCGAAGAACTGATTCATTACAGCAGAGTACTCTACGAACGAAAATTACTTCACTCCACCGGAGGCAATACCAGTGTCAGGGATGGAGAATGTGTGTTGATAAGTCAGACCGGAGCAGAGCTTGGTTCATTGACTGAAAATGAGATTGTAAAAGTAGATCTTGATGGAAAGGTTCTGGAAGGTACCGCACCTTCAAAGGAAATGGGAATGCATCTGGCAATGTACCGGGCTCGAGAAAACGCCGGTGCAGTCATTCACGCCCATCCGACTTTTTCAATCACCCATTCGACGATGATCAGTGAACCGACAACTGATTCGATTCCACCCTACACCGCAGCATTTTACGTAAGGGCTGGCCGTGTGCCATTTATACCATACCACCCTTCTGGAGCACACTCGCTGCATGAGGCTGTAGAAACGCTTGCATCAAATTACCATGCAATCCTTCTGCGTCAACATGGTTTGCTTGTCTCGGCTGCCGTCATGACGGATGCCTTAGGAATAGTGGAAGAAATCGAGCAATGCTGCCAAATCAGCATAACTGCCGGAGCAAAGGGTGAATGGTTGACCGAGGCGCAATGCCGGCAAATTGATGAGGCTTTGGGCAGGTCCTGGTAAAAATCTTAATTCAGACGGTTAGAACATGAATCCATTATTGCTGGCTTTTTACGGGGACGATTTTACCGGCTCCGCTGACGCCATGGAGGCCTTGACGATAAACGGAGTCAAGACGGCGCTGTTTCTTGGCCACCCCAGTCAGGAACGATTGCAGGCAAACCTGGCTGATCTTCAGGCAGTAGGAATATCGGGGGTCAGCAGAACCATGACTCCATCCCAGATGGACGATGAACTTCCCGATCAGCTTGGGTTGTTAAACAGCCTGAATCCCCGTCTGATCCATTATAAGGTCTGCGCAACCTTTGACTCATCACCGGCAATAGGAAGCATTGGGCATGCCGCCGATATCGCCTTTGAGGTTATCAACCCTGCATGCGGTGTGATTGTCCAGGGGGTGCCTATACTCGGCCGGTACATCGTTTTTGGAAATCATTTCACGGTGTACGGCGATCAACGCTATCGACTGGACCGTCACCCCGTGATGAGCAAACATCCGATAACCCCTATGGACGAAGGGGATATTCGACACCATTTTGCCAAACAATCAGCAAAACATGTCGCACTCATAGACCTGCTCCACTTAGGAGAGTCTGATGAATCATTATCCAAACGATTTGACCGATATGTGGATGAAGGGAATGTGGTGTTATTTGATACGTTCAACGATGCCAACCTGATGAGAATCGGCCGATTGATTCACGAAAAATCCGAGTCTGAAAAAATCTTTGCTATCGGCTCATCCGGTTTTGAATACGCCATGGCCAGATATTGGCAAGCTCAGGGTATCATTGAAAAGCCCAAGACCTTTGATTCAGCAGGCCCGGTTGATCGATTGATCGTCATGTCAGGTAGTGCGGCGGCAAATACAGCGGAACAGATCAACTATGCCACATCCCAGGGATTTGCAGGTGTCACTCTCAATACCGATCGACTGGTGGATGGTGCAACAGCTGAAGATGAGCAGAAACGAGCTGTCAGGGCGTCCCTCAGCCATCTTGGAGAAGGCAAGAACCTGATCATATCCGCAACCATCGGCCCGGATGATCCAATTATTGAAAAGACCAGGGATACCATTCGCAAATTAGGGATTGATCCGAGCGAAACAGGCAAACTGATCGCCAGGCAACAGGGGCTGATACTTCGTGCCCTTCTGAAGGAGACCGGCCTTGGCAGAGTCTGTGTGGCGGGCGGTGACACCTGCAGCTATTCCCTGCGAGAACTCGGCATCCATTCCCTTGAACTGCTGATGCCCATTGTACCGGCAGCTCCGTTATGCCACACCTCATCTGACGAGCCCATCTTCGACGGGCTGCAGGTTGCCTCTAAAGGTGGGCAGATTGGCGCCCCGGACTATTTTTTACAAGTTCTTGAAGGAAGAAAATCCCTATAACCCTAAGAATTTGTAAGAGTATCGCCCTCAAGGTCCGGCCTTTTGTGGTGATGGAAATACTGGTACTGCTGCTTATCATCTAAGTTCCGGGTATTGTATTAATTGTTCCGAAGCTTACTGGATTATTATAAGAATATTTTCCTGAGACCACGCAGCATATTATTGAAATAATAAGGAGATCTTAGATGAAAGCGCTCGTGCTGGAAAAATATAACGAATTGATCTACAAAGAGATGCCTGATCCGGAAATCGCCGGTAACGAAGTGCTTATCCAGGTAAAAGCTTGCGGTATCTGCGGAAGCGACGTGCATGGTATGGACGGCAGCAGCGGACGGCGCAATCCGCCACTGATTATGGGCCACGAAGCCTCCGGAGTAATCGCCCAACTCGGCGACAACCTCACCGGATGGGCCGAAGGTGAACGCGTCACCTTCGACTCGACGATCAACTGTGGAACCTGTTGGTTTTGCCGTCGCGGCCAGATCAACC
>JAQYVS010000180.1 GCA_030145365.1 Desulfofustis sp.
TTTTCGATATGTGTTTCACGTTCCCGTTGGTCGATGGAGGCTGCCATGTTCATCAAGACCAGTTTTCGTTTGGCTTCAAACCTGGCCTTTTTATGATACCGGTCATCAAAGATGATCAGCAGGAGTTCCACCGGGTCACTGGCCATTTCTATCTCGTTGGTCATCTCGAAATAATGGTCGTAATGAGCAAAAACCCTGGTCTTCAAATACCGGATTACATTATCCGCAATGGAGGCATAATTCTCCACTCTGGAGATGACCTCCTGTTGGGTGCCTTCAATACCGAACATATTGCCTAACAGGACAAAGGCCCGCTTACTGGCCTGCTGCTGCAACGTTTCATCCATTATCAGCGTCCTGAGATCCGTATATGTCGTGACATCCAGAAATTCCGAAACCTGATTGCGAACGGTGCGATACCGGGTTTCCAGCCGCAGATCGAATAGCTTTTTCACCCAATCTTTCCCGTGCCGGCCTGCAAAGATGCGACTGTCCGGCGTTTTCTGGCTTGTTCTGAACAGACCTTTCTGGTTCAACAGATAAAACATGGTGTTATAGTTGTTGATCGCCATTTCATATACCCGATATGCGCTCTTTGATGTTTACCGCGATAGCGGCGTCCAATGTATGCATGCGCCTGAACTCTAACGTTTCAACAGTATTACAGGAAATCCTGAACAAGTCAAAAACAGGCACTATCGAAATCTTTATTCTTATTTATGGAATCATACTACCAGACGGGGAGTGTTCCATTCCGAGAAAATGTTTGCGGGAGGGATAAAAAATCAGCGTTCATTTGTGCGGGATTCCGCATCATTGCTGGTAAACTTGGTGATGAAATAATCGAGATCCGCTTCCTGTTCAACGGTCATTTCATTGAATTGGATTTCGCATTTGCCCATGGTCATGAGGTTAAAAGAGTATTCAGACAACAGAAAATGCTCCTTGACAATACTGCAGGGGACATCATGCAACGTGAAGCCGTCCTGATGGAATATGCTTACTGTGCATTTTTTTCGTGTATCGTCTTCTCCGTGAGAGGCATCGCGCAGATAACGGAAACAGAGACCGTCCCTGTTCATAGAGATTATTCTGCCGACCTTTGAGCCATAAAGCGCTGCAAAGGCAGCGCCTCTGGTCTGAAACCGGATAACTTCCTTGCGTACGGTCTGGTTTTCCATGAGTCCGATCTTCTCCTGTTGATTTATCACAATGAACTGTTCAGTAATTAGCGATTTCAACAAAGATGTCAACACCAGAAAGATACCAGGCTATTGCTTGTTTCTTGCTGGTATTATTGGCGAAGATCAGCTGTGGGAGCGGTTTTCGAAGGATGGGTATAATGATGCGATCAACGAAAATAATCGCTGGGAGAGAGAAACATTTTCCTGCAATATAAGGATCAATTCGTTTCTTCCGGACCTACAAAAAGGATCATGACTCCTTTTCTCTTGAAGACGGAAGTTCATGCGTTGCCAGATAATTCAGCTCAGCATCTGAAAAGTCCGCATTATTCAGTAACCACTTCGCCCGGTGAAGAAGAGAAGCGTTAACGAGTACGCGGACTCCGGTATAAAATGCCGTGATCCTGTCCGAAGGGGAAATTATCGCAGGAACGCCCGATGCTTCAAGCATAGACTTCATAATCTCTGCTCCGGGGTAATTGGAGAATTCACAGAAAACGCACCATTCGTCTTTGTCCATAGATCACCTCTTTTCCATTCTTGGACAAAATTGAAGCTATATTTTATCTATTATAGCGTCTTCATACAATTATTTCTTGTTTTCTTTTTTTTTTCATTGACCATGGTTATGAAAATAATCACTTCGTGCCGAAACGGATGCTATTTACTCTTTGCGCTTTGCAGGCCGTTGCAAGACAGCAATAATGACATAGCAGCTCCAGAAACTCGCCAGGCAGAGGGTTTATGATTACCTCCACGAGTGTTGTGCATTTCCACCTTAGATAGACTGGGACAAGTGAATCCCTTGTGCCTGGTAACCGATGAATCAGTTGTTGATCGACGAATTAATACCGCCGCGCAACTGTTGCTCTACCTGGAACAACAGCTCGACAGTAACAACAACCCTGCCTTCAGTCTGGTAATCATAGGTGATGTCCATCACATCACTCACCCCGTAGACAAAGGCATGGTAAAGGGGGCGCAGTTCATAGCCGATCACCTCACCGGCCGGGCCTATAATTGCCCGCTGGTCCATGGAGTTATGCCGGGCATAATAACGAATAAACCGACGAGCGTTCTGCAGGGTCTGCTCGCCGGTCAACCCCTCTTGAACCGCAAAGTTGTATGGGGCGGAGTCCGGCTCCAGCTTATACATATCACCTTCGATATCCAAAATGGCCACCGTATCCAGGTAGCTCTGTTCTTGAGAACTATGGAGAATCAAGGCAAATGAAGCCGCCTCAACGGCAGCGTCAATATCTTGCAGACCAGAAGTTGACAATATAGTCCCTGTGGTTGCACACGACCCGGAAAGA
>JAQYVS010000202.1 GCA_030145365.1 Desulfofustis sp.
GGCCGGCACAATCCAGTATGAGCAAAAGGACAAGGCTCTGTTGGATCAGGATTGAAAAATTTTCCTATAATTTCTCCTCTGCTCCGGGAACAAGGTTTATTCCCTGTGCGAAACAATGGGACTCCTTTTTTCTGGTGCTCGGACTCCGTGCTCTTGGGGGATGTGGGGGTGGGGCTATATCGCACTATAGATATACGTCTCGTCATCAATAATGAAGCCTACTTCATTATCCGACTCTACTGTGATAACATCTACGCACCAACTTAAAACATGGAGCCGATGTGGAATGTAGTATGGATGTTGTGAAAGACTCGCCTGCTGACTATCAGGCACTTTGGGGAGGGACAAGGGAGTACATTGATTACAAGTGCGTTTTCCCGCATGAATTCGAGGATGAGCCGCCAAGAGGGGCGGCCGAAATTCGGGCTGTGAGAGAATGGGAAGTTACTCCACCGGAAGAAAGAGAAAACTGGCCGGACATAGTTCGGGAAAGGTGGGAGCAATGGCACCTGAAAAAGGCAGAGGCTCTTGGCTTCAAAATCACAATCGAAGAATTGTACTGGGAAACCGGCTCGCTGTTAAGAGAGAGACGGATGGAGCGGTGGTTGGACATGATGGACCGTGACCCGGAACTCTCGATAGAGGAAGTCACAAGGCGTTTATTGCTGGAGCATCTGAAAGAATTAGCGCAACAGCCTGGCTATTTTGCCGATTGCGGGGAAGAGAAGTATGTGCGGATACTGGGGGAAATGGGGATAACAAAAACCGAATGAGGGTTATGAGAGAAAAAAAAAGGGGCAAATTCCGCAAGACGACGACCGGCCTATGAGGGTAAGAAAACGATATAAGCAGTATCACATCGATAAAGCCACAGAGTTGGGTTTTGAAATTTCCATCGACGAGTTGACTGAGCCGTTCGACATGAGGGTAGAGAAAGTGAAACGATGGAAAGAGCAATCTGCTTATCCAGAAAATTAGAGGATCATGGACGCAAGACGAAATCAGTGGTCCATGACCTCCCTGTCACCCCCGAATGAAAAGTCCAGCTCCCCTTCTAAACAGAAGTCCAAAGATTTACCAGATTAACCTCACGCCCCTGTGTCACCGGTGTGTCACCAAACAAAAAAGCAGCTAAGCCAAAATGACTTAACCGCTTGATTTAACTGGTACACCAGGAGGGATTCGAACCCCCGACCTACGGATTCGTAGTCCGTTGCTCTATCCAGCTGAGCTACTGGTGCACGGGAGTGTCTTTATACTCTAGATTAAGTTTCAACTCAAGTCCGTTTTTGGGTGGGCTCCTCTTTTTCAGCCTTCTTGAACGAGATATCGTGCTCTATCGGTTTTAATGTTGGGTCAGCGGTAATGACTACTGTGGATTGATATTTTTCTTCTAAGTCCATTAGCTCATGACGCTTATTATTGAGCAGATATTGGGCTACATCAAGTGGAAATCTGCATTCGATTCGAATTACCGGTTTCCGGCTCGCTCCAGTATGAATTCTGCGCAGGTAGAAAAGAGCCAAGGTTTCAACAGATCTTATCGTTCCCCGTCCCCGGCAATGATCGCAAACTTGATAGTTGCCGGCTTCAATCGGAGACCCGAGTTTCTGTCTTGAAATCTGCATCAAACCAAACCTCGAAATCCGACTAATATCGACTTTTGCCTTGTCCCGTTTCATCGCTGTTTTGACCCGCTTTTCCACCTCCCGAGTATGTTTACTGTTACGCATATCGATAAAATCGACTACAACCAACCCGCCGAGATCACGCAGTCTCAACTGCCGGGCGAGTTCTGTAGCAGCTTCCATATTCGCCTGAAAGATGGTTTCCTCAAAATTCTTGCCTTTATTCGTTGAGCCGGAGTTAACATCAATAGCTACAAGAGCTTCGGTGGGATCTATCACAATTGACCCCCCCGAGGGTAGATTGACTTTGGGTTGATATATCGATTCGATCTGGTCTTCAACACTGTACTGATTGAAGATAGGTCTGGAACCACGATGCAGCTTGACTTTCACTTTTCGCTGCTTGGCCGGAAGCATTTCTGTGAAATCTTTTACCTTTTCCAGGGCTGCTTCATCATCGACCAGGATTTCCTGGGTTGTGGGATCAAAGTGCTCCCGTAAAAAACGCATTACACAATTATGATCCTGATACAAAAGCCCGACACCTTCCAAATGTTGCCCTTTACTTTTTATCTCTTTCCAAAGCTTAAGGAGAAAACGCACATCTTTGGTTAAGGCGGTTTTAGTGATATCGTCACTTGCTGTTCTGGCAATCCAGCCTATCCCTTCAGGAATAGACATCGAATTCATTATATCACGCAGTCGATTGCGTCGCTCCTCACCGGAAATTTTGCGGGAAATTCCCTCTGAATCAGACCCTGGCATCAGCACTACACAGCGGCCCGGCAACGACAAATAGGTGGTGAGATTGGCTCCTTTTTTTCCGACCTCCTCTTTGACCACCTGAACAAGCATTTCCTGCCCTCTTTCTACGACATCGGTGATACTGAGTTTTTTCCATTGATGCGTGTCAACAAGGTTTTGTATTCCGGGCTTCAAACCCTGCTTATAATACTCGGGATGGATTTCGCTGAAAGCCAGAAAGCCGTTTTTTTCCAATCCGTAATCAACAAACGCCGCCTGTAAGTTTGGCTCAACAGCGACAACTCGGGCCTTATAAATATTGTTCCTGGTCTGTATCCGGCTTACCGTTGTAACATGGATTGATTCAAGTCTGCCGTCTTCAAGCAGAGCCAATCTGCATTCTTCAGGTTCATCGGCATTAATCAGGAGTTTTATTACGGGTTGACGCTGTTCTGAAGAATCCGGTGATTGAGGACCTTTTGGGGTCTCCTGCTCGGAATCATCGGAGGTCTGTGCCGGTTTATCACCTTTTACCGGTTGGCTCTGAGATTTTGACGGTCTCTTTGCAGAGGGTTTTCTTCTGCCCGTTCTTTTTCCACGGCTAGGCCGGGGTTTTGATTCTGTATCAGATGTTGTCTCCGAATCAATTCGAGCTGTTTCGTCGTTTGTATTTACTTCAGCTGTTGGTTCTTCGTTCTGATCACCACTCTTTGGCTCATCAACTGCTTTGGTTAGAGTAGATTGCGGTGCTTGTGATTCAGAACCCCTCGGTGGATTTGCACGTTTCTGCTGAGATTTACTTTGAGTTAGTTTACCTTTTTCTGGCTTTGTCTTCTTCTCTTCTTTCTCCGAGCCAGACGACCCGGTTACTGGTTCTTTTTCGTCATGAACAACCTTGCTTTTCCACCAGGCACCGGTTGTTGTCTTAATCTTGGTTAACAGATTACCTTTGTCAGGGTTTTCGCTGTCCTTGTTTGATGTGGTCATACAATTCCTTGATTCGGCCGTTCGATTCGTATTATCGCCGACCGATACTTCTCAGGTGTCAGGAAATAATCGCTGTTTAGCAATCCTTCCCTGCACCTAAACTTTACTGGCAATGCTGCTTAGAGCGCTGCCATCTTATCGGTGCCGTCTTACCCGCTCTGTCCCAATCTTGATCGGAATAGCTTCGTATTGAATTATTATATCTGCGGAAAGACTGTACCAGCATCTCGTAATGATGGATAGGACCTGCTTTTACTCAATTGCCCTGCAGCTTTTGCTGTTCCATCAACCTCTACGGCTCAAACCGATTCATGATAGTATAAATTCGACTATAATGGTCAATAACCTGTATTGTTCGATTTTCCGCTTTATTACCGCCATAGATAAGCATCTTTTTCGATTTTGTCTCAAAAAAAGATGCCTTTATCAGCCAGACACGGTAAATTGCTGGGAGGGTAAATCAAATATCCTTTATTATCAAGGTAAAACTGTGACTTTTGGCTTGACACTGTGGTGCTCGACCCGTACATTTCGGTCCTTGAAGTATAAGGGTCCTGCCCATATCAAAGCATGATAGGTTAAACATAAATAAGCGTATGTCTTTCACGTCTTCAAAGGAGTGTATCGTGACAAAGTTATTGCCACGTATGTTCGTCTGCAATCTGTTTTTTCTTTCCCTGCCAATTTTTATTAGTGGCCTACCCACCGAACTGATGGCCGATGAAACGGCCACTTCCGAAGAACAAGCAATTTCGGAAAACACCGCAGTCTCGGAACAGCCGCAAAGCGACCCTGGACAGCCGGCGGGAAAATCGGTCTCCACCGAAGAGTGGGATATCACTGCAGACAAGATAACCCGTTATGAGAAACCGCACTCAATCGTCGCTGAGGGAAGTATCGTTCTCATAAAACGAAAAAAGGTGCCGGTCGTCTCACAAAAAACAGATGGTGATCTAGGGGAGCTGGCTCCTGGCGAACAGGTAACTGACTGGGACGTCCTTCTTGAAGAAGAGCTTGTAGAGGAAGAGATTACCCCTGATGATGTAGTTGAAGATCAGGAAATTGTCTACAAAACCCAGGCGACCATTAAAGCAGACTGGGCCGCATATGATATTGCCTTAAATACAATCAAGGCCCGGGGCAACGTCTCCATTGTAGCCGATGGCCAGAGTATATTTGCAGAACAGGCCGTGATAAACCTTGAGCAGGAAACCGGCACGTTCAAAAATGCCACCGTCCTTGGCAATGAAAAAGATATGCATCTCGAAGCAGAGGTGATTGAAAAAATCGGATTCAAAACCTATCACATCGAAAACGGCTGGATCATAACCTGTAAAATCCCAAATGATGAAGCTGCTCCCTGGAGCTTTGCTGCTTCCGATGCTATTATTAAGCAGGACGGTTACGCAACGCTGAAGCATGCCAGGTTTAGAATAAAAGATGTTCCCGTCTTTTATTCACCATGGCTTGTAATCCCCGCCAAAAACAAAAGAGAGAGCGGCTTTCTCCTACCGGAATTAAGCACCGGAGAGAATAGCGGATTCGGATTTAATCTTCCGTTTTTCTGGGCAATTTCAGATTCAACAGACCTGAGTATTTACACCCAGTATTTTGCCAATCGTGGGTATATGCCCGGTCTTGAGTTTCGTTATATCACCGATAATACTAATAAAGGGTTAATTGCGGGTAACTATCTGTCCGACAGTCTCAGCGACCCCGATTCTGAAAAAGAATATTACGAAGATACCGGCTTCACCCACGATAATAAAGACCGTTACTGGGTCAGAGCCAAAGCTGATCAGAATATCGGGCAGGCCTGGACATCCCGTCTGGACATCGATATTGTTTCTGACCGGGATTACCTCACTGAATTCAATACCGGAATGACTGGATTTATAAATAGCAATGACCAGTTCCTCGATACATTTGGCAGAAGTCTGGAAAATAGAACGGATGATCAGCGGACCAACAGATTCGGTATACAGAGATCTTGGGGATCCACTTCCCTGACAGCTGCAATGCTGGCCATCAACGATGTCAGAATTGAAAGCGACGATCCCTCAGAACCCACTCCACTGTGGAATCTGCCATCGATAGAATACACGGGAACACTTCCATTTGAGAATTTCTTGGACATGACACTCCAATGGGATACGGATTACTATAATTTCTGGCGTGAGGAAGGTATCGGCGGACACCGGTTTGACATATATCCGACACTCAGTGCGCCGCTGCCGATCAGTCCCTATCTCGAGTCACGGGCGGAAATCGGCATTCGCGACACGCTCTACATGGTTCAGACATATGGGGAAGCCGAATGGGATGAGGATGACACCCAGAACAGATTCCTCTACGATATAAACGCCGAGATCGGGACTACCCTGCTCCGCACATTTGCCATGTCGGGTGACAGGGTGACCGGACTGACCCACGAAGTGCGCCCTTATGTGGAATACGCCTTCCTTCCCGATGAGGATCAAGAAGACCTTCCCAGCTTTGACGGCACAGATCGTGTCGGGGAGCAAAACCGGATAATCTACGGTCTTGATAACTTTTTCAATACACTCCTTGGCGATAATGGCGAGAATGAATATGGCTGGTTGAAGATCAAGCAGAGCTACAGCTTTCTTGATGACAACTCAGACGAACCTTTCTCCGACATTAATCTCACGCTTAAATGGTTTCCAGCCAGACTTCTGGAATTTCAATACCAGACCGATTATGACGTATACGACACTGGATTTGTGAAACACGATTTTGACGGTATCTACAGAAATAGCCGTGGAGATTTATTAAAACTGGAATACTATTTCACAGATTTCACTGATGCTGACAGAACAGAACAGTTCAATGCACAGCTGGAAGCGGCACTATTTGCGAGCCTGAGGGCCAAACTCGGTGTTGAACATTCAATAGCCAACGATGAAACCAACGCAGCAAATTTTTCTCTGATGTACCAGGCGCTGTGCTGGTCTGTTGAACTGGGATCTTATTACACCCCGGCTGAAACTTCTATTATGCTTATGTTCAGTCTGGCTAATCTTGGCAGTCCGATAAAATTCAATTATTAAAAGAAGTTATAACTTCAGGCAGGCTGCTCATACCAGTTCATGGTTTCTGTAAAACACAGTGCTTCAGCAACACATTATGACGTTTTTAACGGTGATGCAGATGGTATATGCAGTCTACATCAGCTCCGTCTTACCAACCCCATTCCTGATGCACGATTGATAACCGGTGTAAAACGAGATATCGAATTATTAGCAAAAATCGGGCATGTAAAAAAAAGCAGGATTACCGTACTCGACATCTCCATGCATTCCAACATGGCTGTATTGCGGCAATTGATCAG